>JAMOBJ010000001.1:0-300000 GCA_039908095.1 Nitrospirae bacterium YQR-1 | reverse complement strand
TTGATTACGGCAAAATAAAGGATTTTCTGTCGGATAACCGCATAGTGGTGTTTGGAGCAGGGGGATCAATCGGCTCTGAGGTGGCAAGCCAGCTCTGTGCGCTTAAGCCCTCACACCTTGTACTGTTTGACATGGATGAAACGGCCATGTTTAATATTGAACACAAGTTAAGTAAACACTATCCGGCACTGAAACAAAACATAAGTTATGTGATAGGTAACATAACGGATATCCGGCGCGTGGAGGAGGTTTTTACACAGTACAGGCCGGATAAGGTGTTTCATGCGGCGGCGTATAAGCATGTCCCCATGATGGAACATAATCCTACGGAGGCTATCAAGGTCAATGTTTTAGGCACTCACAATATAGCAACATGTTCGGAACGTTACGGGGTGAAAAAATTTATTATGCTTTCAACCGATAAGGCGGTAAACCCCAGCGGGATAATGGGGGCAACCAAGAGGGCTGCAGAGGAGATTTGCAGAGTGTTGGCGGGGGCTACGTCTTTTATATCCGTGAGGTTTGGAAATGTGCTCGGAAGCAGGGGAAGCGTACTGCCCCTTATGCTTGAGCAATTACGCAAGGGCGGGCCGCTTACCGTAACACACAGGGATATGGAGCGGTACTTTATGACTATACCGGAGGCTGTATCGCTTGTTTTACAAGCCAGTGTTATAGGGCAGAGCGGGGACATCATGATCCTTGATATGGGAAAACCGGTAAAGATTCTTGAGCTGGCCGAGGAGTTAATCAGGCTTCACGGCATGACGCCATATAAAGATATTGATATTGAGTTTATTGGCCTGCGCCCTGCCGAAAAACTAAGGGAAGAGCTATATACCTCTGTTGAGAAGATAACTAGGACATCTCATGAAAAAATACTGACAATAATGAATGCCGGAGTCAGTACAAAACCGGAAATTCAGGACATGTTAGGGCAACTAAGGGAGACACTAGAGAGCTCCGGCACTCACAAGGATATGGAAATAAGAAATATTCTCAGAAAATACCATATGTTGGGAGACAGCCCTCAGTAGCTTAGAGACGGAAATATGAAAAAAATTTTCAAAATTGCGCTGTTTTCTATCTATATATGAAAGAAAATGTTTTCTTGACAAAATATATACACGACTTATACCATCCTCTGAAAGTGAACTCAGGCAATACATATATTCTTTAATTACAGCCGGAGCTGTGTTTTCAGGCTGCTATAATCAAATGGAAGGAAAGGCATGGATAAATCAATTTATATTAAAACTTTCGAATTAGAAGATAAACCTGATTCCTATCTGTTGTATTCAACTAAAAGGGCTCTGAAAATGGTTATAAATAAAAAATTCTGGGATGCGTTTAATCCACAGAAGTTAACAAACCAAAAGGAGCTGGAGTTTTTTACTTTCTGTAAGAAAAATGGATTAGTTGTAGAAAGCAAGGCAAAAGAAAAAAAAGAGATGCTGGAAAGCATTGACAAGGCAAACAATGAAGGGAAATTTTTTAACGCCACAGTAGTTCTTAATCTCCAGTGTAACCTGGCGTGTAGGTATTGCTTTGAGGGGACACAAAAGGGTGAGTTTTATATGCAGATGAGTACCTCAGAGAGCCTTATTGAAATGGTTCACAATAAGCTCAAAGCAGGCAAGGATAATATAACGTTGGTTTTTTACGGCGGCGAGCCTTTTATAACCTACAGCTTGATGAAACACATCGCAACCAGGGTAAGGTCCTTAGCTGATAGTTTCAAAGCTGAGTTTGCTTTTAAGATAGTGACAAACGGTACGCTTTTTACAGGCAAACAGGCTGCGGAATTAGTGCCTTTAGGGCTTGTTGGTGCAAGAATTACACTTGACGGAATAAGCGATAACCACGATGTGTTTCGGCCCTTTAAAAACGGGGATCCCTCTTTCGATGTTATAATTAAAAACATAAAAGAAGTTATAAAACATGTGAAACTGGAGATAGGCGGCAATTACACTAAGGACAACTATTCAGAGTTTCCTAAGCTGATTGATTATCTTTATAAGCAGGGAATTACCCCTGATAAGCTCTATATGCTTAAATTTGATCCCGTCATGCAGCTTAAAAGCAAATTTGCGCTAAGCGACTTCACAGACGGATGTGTGTCATCGGATGAGCCGTGGGCGCATATGGCACATTCATACCTGAGGGAGGAGATAATGAAAAGGGGATACACAACCGGGAAGCTGGTTCCCAGTGCCTGTGTGGTGGAGTTTAAGGATAATCTGATAATTAACTATGACGGCCTGATGTACAAATGTCCTCCGATGCTGGGACACAAGGAATATGCAGTGGGCAGCCTTGACCGTGGAATTGAGAATTACACGGAGAAGTTAAATTTAAACTCATGGTGGCAAAACAAAAAATGTTTGTCATGCGAGTACCTGCCGATATGTTTTGGAGGGTGCAGATACATAAAAAACGCTAAAGATGGGAATATGAAAGGGATGGATTGTAAGAAAAAAACTTTAGATTCAACATTAGAGGTGCTTATTAAGCAGGAAGTCAAATATAATCAGCTTATAAGCAAAGCTTGACCACTTCATCGGCCAAAAAGACATTTTATATATTTTCCACAGTCAGCTCGATATGGGCGGTTGTTTATGGTTTTATAGGTCCGTACTTTGTAATAAAGGTAAAGGAGCTCAGTGACGGGGTTGAGAAACTGGGTATAGCATTTGGCATTATGATTTTCCTTCAAGCCGTGTCGTCGTATTTCTCAGGGCACTATGCGGATAAAGTCGGCAGAAAGCCCATACTTATCGCAACAGCCGTAGTTGAGGCCGTAACCATGTTTTTATACACCATTGTCACTCAAACTTACCAGTTGTATATACTGCAAGCTATTCTTGGTATTACAAACGGGGTGATGGGAACAATAAAAACCGTGATACTAGGCGACATAACCATAAGAGAGTTCAGGGGCCAAACCGTAGGGAAATTTCAGGCGGCAGTGAGCTTCGCCTCAGCCGCAGGGGTTGCCCTAAGCGGATACATGGTCAAGTACCTCGGTATAAATTACCTGTTCTACCTGGCATCTGCAGTGGTTATTTTAAGCTCGTTGTTATTGTTTTTTATGAAAGACGAGGGTTGATTTAAAAAATCGGCTTTTCCGGCAGTCCGGGGCAATTTGATTAAACATGATATTAAATATGTTATAATTGACAATCTTAAGCGATATGGATATCAACTTATGAAGCAGGTCTTTAAAAGACCGGAGAGTCTGAAAGAGGCGGCGTTCCGTTTTTGCCCCGGCTGCGGCCACTCCCTGGTGCACAGGATGATAGCCGAGGCGGTAGATGAGCTGCAAATCAGGGAACGAGTAATCGGAATAGCCCCGGTGGGGTGCGCTGTGTTTGCTTACGATTACTTTAACTTTGATGTAATAGAGTGCGCTCATGGCAGGCCCCCTGCGGTAGCAACAGCACTAAAGCGCGTTAACCCAGACTCTATAGTTTTTTCATACCAGGGAGACGGCGACCTGGCCGCTATCGGCACAGGAGAAATTATACATGCCGCAAACAGAGGTGAAAATCTGTCGTTTTTCTTTATAAATAACGCCACTTATGGAATGACAGGCGGGCAGGCGGCCCCGACAACCTTACTAAATCAAAAAACCACGACAAGCCCTAAGGGAAAAACCATAGCCGCAGAGGGCTATCCTCTTAAGGTTAGTGAGCTGATAGCAACCGTTGACGGCGCCGCTTTTGTAGCCAGAGCAGCTCTTGACGGCATTAAGGGTGTAGCAGCAACAAAGTCACTTATCCTGAGAGTGTTTGAGAATCAATTAAGAGGTGTAGGGTTTAGTTTTCTTGAAATCCTCTCTTCCTGCCCCACCGACTGGCACCTCAGCTCTGTTGACTCATTTAGATGGATACACACGGATATGTCTGCGGTGTTTAAACCCGGGATACTTAAAGATGTTGACCCCGGCAGGGGAAAACTCTGAAATGGAGAAACGGTTTCTTATCGGAGGTTCCGGCGGACAGGGTATCCTTTTTATGGGTAACCTTATAGCCTCTGCCGCAATGGTCAGCGGCATGGAGGTGACGTGGTTTCCCTCATACGGCGCTGAAATCAGGTGCGGCACGGCAAACTGTACCGTCATTGTGTCGGATGAAGCAATAGGCTCACCGGTTATAAAGTTCATTGACGTGCTGGTTGTTTTTAACGACATGTCTTTAAAAAAATTCATTTGCAGATTAAAAAAAGACGGTTTGTTGTTTTATGATTCATCACTGCTTTCATATGACAATGTAGCCGCTGAAATAAATGCCGTGGGGATTCCCGCCACAACTATTGCCTCAGAGCTTGGCAGTAAGAAGTCTGCAAATATGCTCATGCTGGGGGCTGTCGCTTCAATGTCAGGTATTTTAAAGAAAGATGATCTTCTGTCGGTTATGGAAAAGGACTCAGCAAGATTACCCGCTGAGACTCTTGCGCTTAACAAGCGTGCAATAGAGAAAGGTTTTGAGATAATTGAAAATCAGAAACGCACTGGTCTCTGATATAAAATCAGCCCATAAGCTGGTAAATGAGTTTGCCTTGCAGGGGGTAATGCTGCCGCGGTCGTTAAATGAATTCTATGAACACATCCGGGATTATTTTATTTGCGAGGATGAGGCGGGAGAGCTGACAGGAATATGTGCTTTACACGTTTTGTGGGAGGACCTGGCTGAAATAAAATCTCTTGCAGTAAGGGAAAGCGCCCAGAAAACCTCTATTGGAAGGGAGCTGCTGAAACGCTGCTTAAAAGATGCCTCAAAACTTGGTATCAGCAGGGTCTTTGCTCTAACCTATGTGCCCGGGTTTTTCATAAAACACGGTTTTACTGAGACAGATAAGTCACAATTGCCGCAAAAAATATGGGGAGAGTGTCTGAAGTGCCCGAAATTCCCTGAGTGTGACGAACAGGCCGTGATTTTAAACATTAAACAGGAGCGCTCATACGGAATAGTGCCGGTGTATGAGCAGGACGGAAAAAGGCTTTTTCTTTTAATACAACATAATGCAGGGCATTGGGCATTTCCAAAGGGGCACGCTAATGAGGGAGAGACCCCGGCGGAGGCGGCTAAAAGGGAATTCGAAGAGGAAACCGCCGTCACTGATTATGAACTCTCAGACCTCGCTCCCTTTGTCGAAAACTATATAGTGATGAGGCAGGGCGGAGCTGTTAATAAAACCGTTACGTTTTTTTTAGCCTTTGTGAAAAACCCTGCCGTTACGATTCAGGAATCCGAAATCATGCACTACAAATGGGCCGGCTATGCTGAGGCACTCTCAACAATTACTTTCAGGGAAGGGAAAGAATTATTATTTGAAGTCAATGAATATTTTAACAGATTCTGATACCGTCTTTGATTTAAATTATTGATATGGGAATTTTTAAGAGAGCAAAATGCCCTCAATGCAGGGGGATAAGCGGTATAAACTTACCGGATGTTGATGCTCCTGATAATTCCGGTAAAATTTCGATAACCTGCCTCTACTGCGGCAAGACTTTTGAGTTTGAGCTTGTAACAAAGCCAACAAAGTTAGACGATTGAAGGCGGCTCCTGTATGAGAGCAAATGAGGCCATACGAAAACTATCAGCTCAGCTTAAGGGCGCAGGCATAACCGCCTCTGAAAAAGAAGCGGAACTTATCGTTTGTTTTACCCTAAAAACCGGCAAAAACTCCCTTTACAGGGATAACCCTGAAATCACGGAAGACATGTACCAGGATGTTATAACCCGCCGTCTTCTGAGAGAACCCCTGCAGTATATAATCTCAGAGATGGATTTTTTAGACTTAACTTTAAAAGTCGGCCCCGGTGTGCTTATTCCGAGGCCTGAGACAGAGCTTGTCACCGCAGAAACCATCAAACTCTTAAAAGAGATTTTTAATCAGCCCCTTACAATTTTAGACTTATGCACAGGCAGCGGTGCCATTGCACTGAGTCTTGCCAAAGCTCTTTCGGATTCCCTTGTCTGTGGGGTTGATGTATCAGATAAAGCACTAAGTTATGCACGTGAAAATGCCCGCCTCAATGGTATCGGCAATGTGGATTTTCTAAGGGGTAATCTTTTTGAGCCGGTCGGTGGCTTGAAATTTGATTTAATAATCTCAAACCCGCCTTACATAAAAACAGGTGACATCAGCGGACTTGAGCCTGAAATCAGCTGCTATGAGCCGATAGAGGCCCTTGACGGAGGTGCTGACGGACTACTGTTTTACAGAGCAATCCTGAAGCAGGCTAAAAGTCATATGTATCGAGAGAAAGCTCTGATAGTTTTGGAAATTGGATGTGATGAGGCTGCAGGGGTTGAAAAAATTGCCAAAGAAGCCGGTTTTAAAAATATTCACTTCAAAAAAGACTATGCAGGGCTTGAGCGGATGGCTGTTATTTATGAATAAAATTGCAGATAAACTCAGCACTGTGCCGGTTGAGCCGGGGGTGTATCTTTTTAAAAATGAAAAGGAAAGTATCCTGTATGTGGGAAAGGCACGGGTACTGAGAAATCGTCTGCGCAGTTATTTTAATTCAAGTATCAAAAGTGATTTGAGAAAGTCGGCACTTGTCAGAGAGGCCCATGATTTCACTTTTATCGTGACAGAATCCGAGGTGGAAGCGCTTGCTCTTGAGGCCAATCTAATAAAACAACACCGGCCAAAATATAATATCATTCTTAAAGACGACAAAAACTACCCATACCTTAAAATTACCATGACTGAGAAATGGCCTAAAATTGACATTGTGCGCAGGTTTAACCATGACGGCAATGTTTACACAGGGCCTTATGTATCATCCAGGAGCATGAGGGAGACACTTGATTTCATTAAAAAATATTTTCCCATACGAACCTGTAACTATCGTCTTGAGAGCATCAACCGCCCGTGTGTAGATTACCAGATAGGGTACTGCAGTGCGCCGTGTGTGGGGCTCATCAGTAAGGAAGAGTACATGGAGCACGTAAATGAGGCCGTAGAATTTCTAAAGGGTAAAAGACAGTCTTTACTGGATAAACTTACCGAAAAAATGAATGCCTGCTCGGAGGCTTTGCAATATGAGGCCGCCGCCGGATACAGGGATAAGATAAAGGCCATAGCGGCGGCATGGGAGATGCAAAAGGTGGTTGATGTCAACTTTGCCGATATGGACGTTTTAGGCCTTTACCGGACCGGCACGGAGGGGCTCATCAATGTGTTTTTTGTCAGAAACGGCTGTTTAACCGGTGTTAAGGATTTTTATATAAAAGACATTGGCGGAGTTGACGTGAAAGAATTAATTTCCACCTTTATCGAGCAGTTTTATAACAAGGACATATATCCGCCTGGTGAGATAATCGTAAATGAAAAACCTGAGCACAGGGAGACACTTTTGAAGTGGCTTAAAAGAAAGCGCGGCACTGTGGTTAAAATAACAGTACCAAAAGATGTAAAAAGGATAAACCTGCTTAAAATGGCAAATGAAAACGCCGCAACATCTTTTAAGATAAAACAGGGTAACTCGGATGCCTTTATATTGGATGAGCTTAGCTACAGGCTGGGGCTTAGTAAAACACCGTCTTGTGTTGGGGCATTTGATATTTCCACAATATCGGGAAGCGAATCGGTTGGAGCTTTCATATGCTGGCAAGACGGGGGGTTTAATAAAAATCTCTACAGACATGTTAGAATACAGAGTGTAACCGGCGTGGATGACTACTCGATGATGAGGGAAACTTTTGAGCGTGTTGCAAAAAACCTTGGGGCGGATTTCCCTGAGCTTGCAATAATTGACGGAGGGCGCGGGCAGTTGGAGGCGGCTCTTAAGGCGATGAGGGCACTGATTGCTGAGGACATGCCTTACATGGCAGGGGTAACAATTGTTTCAATAGCTAAAAAACCGGACAGAGTGTTTTTTCAGAGCGGTGTCAAAAAACCTTTAAACATAGAAGACGGCTTGCCGTCTTCATTATTTTTAAAGCGGATACGGGATGAGGTACACCGTTTTGCCATAACGTACCACAGAAAACTCAGGGCAAAGAGGCTTGTGGAATCTCCTCTGGAAAGACTCAGGGGAATATCTAAAAAGCACAGGGTAGCTCTTCTTAAGCACTTTGACGGTATTTCCGCCATAAGGGCCGCAACAGTTGAGGAAATTTCACAAATAGAAGGATTTAATAAGAAACTTGCAGAAACTATTATAGAAGGGTTACAAAAAAACAACGAGGTAGCTTAAAATATGCTCAATTAAGGGATTTATGATAAAATGATATGATAATAAAGCAATGGAGGCATGGATGAAAATATTGGTAGCAGGCTCTTTGGCGTTTGACAGGATTATGGATTTTTCCGGGAAGTTTTCCGACCACATAATTGCCGATAAGTTGAAGATATTAAACGTGTGTTTTATGATAAACGGGGTAAGGGAGAATTTTGGCGGCACAGCCGGCAACATCGCCTATACCTTGTCTTTGCTTGATGAGACCCCAACCCTGATTTCTCAGGCCGGACGGGATTTTGAACATTACAAATACAGGCTGCAATCTAACAATATATCAACAGAGCATGTAAAAATATACAAAGAAGAGTTGACAGCCGGAGCTTACATAACCACAGACGCCGATGACAACCAGATAACATCATTTAATCCCGGAGCTATGAAATTTCCATCCACATATGATTTCGACACACTTGAACCCTCAAAGACCTTAGCAATCATAGCCCCCGGAAATCTTGATGACATGTTGAATTTCAGCAGGGTTTATAAACAAAAAGGGATTAAGTATATATTTGACCCCGGGCAATCGCTTCCCGCCTGGAACGGAGAGAACCTGATAGAAATGATAACAGGCTCATTTATTTTCATAAGCAACGACTACGAATTAAACCTTGTGCTGGAAAAAACAGGCAAAACACTCGCAGATTTACTCAAACTCTGCAAAACCGTGATAACCACAAAGAGCGAATACGGCTCAGTAATTCAAACACTTGAGGGTGACGGTGTAAAAACAGAGGATATTCCGATAGTTAAAACCACTACGGTAAGCGACCCAACCGGAGCAGGGGATGCCTACAGGGGCGGCCTTCTGAAAGGATTGGCTTTAGATAAAAACAACCTCAGCTTTGCCTGTAAAATAGGAGCCGCCGCCGCCTCATACTGTGTTGAGGTCTTTGGGCCGCAGAATTTTAAATTTACAAAAGAGGAATTTAACAAGCGCTTTAAACAGACATTTCAATGTAGTGCTTACTAAAACGGTGGTTGCTATTTTTAGATTTAAGATGCTAAACTCTAAGACATTATAGTTACCTGCCGTTAGAGCAGATTAAGTGGAGAGGTGGCCGAGCGGTCGAAGGCAGCCGCCTGCTAAGCGGTTGTGGGGGTAATACTCCACCCAGGGTTCGAATCCCTGCCTCTCCGTTTATTTTTGCACGCTGCTAAACTGCTTGGCTTCGTCTTCAGTGCTCCTATCGCTACTTTCGCTTTGTACTCCTTGCCAAACTTCCGTCTGTTTTTCATCTGTTTCCCTCCAAGAACTTTAACCAATTATACTTTATCTGATTGTCTCATATTTGGGATCCACTATATTATGCAAAACGGAAATAAATGATTGGAATCGTTTGAACATATTTAAATATTCTTTCCCAAAAATTCTTTTAATTCCTCTATTGAACCGGATTTTTTGATAAGATTTTTAAATTCCTCAAGTTTATCTACAGTGGGTACAATCCTAACCATATCCATCAGTTCAAGCCCCTTGGAGCCGAATTTGATTTCAAGCATTCCCTCAATACCTTCAGTTAACCCTTCCAGAAAAATATCACTCTCTCTTACATCAATAGTTATAGGCATCTTACTTACCTCCATTTTTACTTTTGGATACAATTTTCTCAAATCAGACAGATACAGTAACTTTCTGATATAACCCTCACACTCTTTGGGCGGTAATACAGACAATTTTTTAAGAATGTTTTTTATTGTGACATCCACATCATTGGTTTTGCACAGTATCGCCAACACGATATCCTCAGGATCGTCGCCTGCTAAAAGTTGACTGCAATCAATCTCTTTTATATCAATCACCTTATATGAGTATTTAACATATTTATTTTCCATATGACATTTCATATTCAGAGGTTCATTGCCAATATAAAGCACTATTTGTATAGGCAATTTCTTATGTTGGTTAAATATGAATCCCGAATACAAATACATCCGCTCCAACATATTATTCTGATTTCCGCCTTGAATCTCAACCTGAAATAGATTTCCATCAGGTACCTCCAACACAAGGTCTGGTTCTCTTAATTGAATATCAGGAAACTGGACGTCTATAAATTTACAGGTGTCATAACCAGTGAGAATTTTTAAAAACACTCTGGGCATGTCTTTCAAAAGATCTTTCATTGTAACATCAAACTTTTGATGCATATTGCCTCTCTTGCTCACAGGTTTTACAGTAATTATCAGAAAAGTCACTGCAAATTTAGAAAATTCTTTAATCTATTTTAGCATATTTCAAAAATTATTTTTAGCGGCTAAAACTAAACTCAAAACAGAATTAAATTGCCTTTGCAGTAACTCCGCTGACAAAGAACTATATTCCGGCTTCCGCTCGGAATTACAGAAAATCTACCCTCTGTCATTGCCGCCACCAAGCGGCAATCCAGTATTATCTCTGCATCTCCAGATGACAGAAAACTATCTGCCTGAGTTAACTGCATAAGCATTTAAGTTATTGATAAATTTTCTCAAAAATCTCTTTTACCGAAAAACCCTGTTTTCTATATTGGCTTGGCTGTCGTATTGACTTATTGTAGAAAAAAAAATTAGTATATACGTGATTTTGTTTTTTAAAATCTTGAATTGATGTAGATAAAAAATTTTGGTAAGCCTGAGCAAGCGATAAATGGGCAACCACTGGAGGCAGCCATGAATGAAAATTTCATAAAGGACTTGATGTCCCTGTACAGTAATCCGTTATTTAAAGGGGCATTTACGGATTATTTAACAAAAATGCAGCAAGAGGGATTGGAATCAGCACGCCGGTACTGGATGGGAGCTTCTGACAAAAGTGCCCTGTTTAGCGGCGGGGCGGACATATTTGAAAAGATGGTAGATTTCTATTCAGGGCTGGGATTTATCAGCCGTAAGAAATACGATGAGGCCTTGGAGGAAAACGAAAAGCTCAAAAGAGAGAATGCTTTTCTGAAAGAAGTAATACAAAAGATGAACCTAAAGGTCTTTGAAGAGGGTAGCAGGACTTTTCAGGAGACATGGAAAACAGCATTAGACAAACAGCTATCAGTCAGCACGGAATTAGCAAAGTCATTTTTTGAAATGTTAAAGGAAGCAAAATAAAGAGGCGGCACTAAAGCTGCCGGGAATTAAAATGCGAGGAGGACAAATTCTATGCAAGAAAGCTCTTTTTTCTTCGACGCCTTGCTAAAGGCACAGAAGGAATTTATGAACAACTGGACACAAGCTGCCACCAACATGCAAAAGCCTTTTTTTCAAGGTGCAGGACAAAGCACAAATGCTCCACATGATATGTTAAATATGTACAATTCATGGCTTAAAACTGTAGGCGGTTCATTCGATGAAATGATGAAAATGTATCCGTCGGGGTTGGGTAAAGATACGGTATCGAAACTGTTCAGGGGATTTGACGCTTATATGAAGTTTTATGACTTCTGGCAGCCGGTTATAAAGGCTATTCAAGAAAACACTTTTAATCCCGACACCTATAAGGACCTTTTGGATTCATCAAAATACAAGGAGTTGCTTGATAGGGTGCTGGGTTTTGGCGGACCGGAGTCTGCAACAGAGTTTTTCGGCCAGGCATCAGGGTTAATTGAAACATGGGGTGCAGCGGCTCAGAACTTCGTCCACCCATGGATGGACTCAATGCAGAAGAATTTTAACATCGTGCTTGATGCCTCCTCCGCTGCCGATCCAAATGCCAGCATGAACCTGTTCCATAATTTCTACAGCGCATTTGAAAAGACCTTCGGCAAAGTGTTTAAAACTCCGCAAGTTGGTAAGGACAGAGAGAAGCTTGAGCTGCTTATGCGTACTATGGATCTCTACTCGGTCTATATAGCAAAGAACGCCGAGTTTCAGCACAAGATGTACGTAGCCGGTGAGGGCGCCATGCGGAAAGTTATAGAGTCGCTGGCACAGAAAATAAAAGCCGGTGAGGAAATTAAGGGCTATAACGATTTCTATAAAATCTGGGCTGATATTAACGAGGCCGAGTACTTTGAGCTTTTTAACACAGAGGAGTTCTCAACAGTGCAGGGTTCTCTCCTTGAGTCTGCACTTGAATTCAGAAAACAATACCATAAACTCATTGAGCTCAATCTTGCCGACCTGCCTATCCCCGTACGTTCCGAGATGGATGACGTATATAAAACCATCTATGATTTAAAGAAAAGACTGCGGGCCCTTGAGAGAAATGCTAATGTTAAAACCGTAAAGGAGGGTGAATAATAATGAAGGCACCTTTTTTAACTTTTGACACAAAAAACATGACAAAAGAATTATTTGATCTCGGACAGAAAATGATTAAAGGGGCCGAGACAATAATGGGCATTGAAGATATAGACGTTGGGGCAACCCCAAAGGAGCTTGTCTTTCAGCAAGACAAAATGAAGCTCTACCACTACGTGTCGAAAAACAAACCGACTTGCAGTGTGCCGGTTCTGATTGTCTATGCTTTAGTCAATAAAGAGTACATGCTGGACTTACAACCGGACAGAAGTATCGTGAAAAACCTGCTTGACCGCGGCCTTGACCTCTACATAATAGACTGGGGATATCCAACTAAGGCCGACAGATATATCGGCCTTGACGACTACATAAATGTTTATTTACATGATGCCGTGGATTTCATAAGAGAAAGGTCAAATAATGACAAGATTAACCTCATGGGGATATGTCAGGGCGGTACATTTTCAACTATGTTTTCAGCCATATACCCGGAAAAAATTAAGAACCTCATTACCCTTGTAACTCCCATAGATTTTTCCATACAGAAGGGACTGCTCTTTAACTGGTCAAAGAACATAAACCCGGATTCCCTCATTGATGCATACGGTGTGGTGCCCGGAGATTTTCTGAACTCAGGATTTCTTATGCTTATGCCCATTACCCTTAATGTCGGCAAGTACATCGGCATGTTGGATGTTGTGGGGGAAAAGGATAAACTCCTTAATTTCCTCAGGATGGAAAAGTGGATATTTGACAGCCCCGACCAGGCAGGGGAGTGTCTAAGACAATTTATTAAAGACATGTACCAGGGCAACAAACTTGCCTCAGGTGGCTTAAAGATAGGTGAAAAGGACGTCAACCTTAAAAAGATAACGATGCCTCTTTTGAATATTTATGCAAGCGGAGACCATATAGTTCCCCCTGCCGCCACCAAGCCTCTTAATGATCTCGTAAGCAGCACGGACAAGGAGCTGTACGAGTTTAAGGGCGGCCACATCGGCGTCTTTGTTGGAGCTAAATCACAGAAAGAATTAGCTCCTGCAATTTCCGAGTGGTTACACAAAAGAGCAGACGGCAAACCTCACAAAAAAGCCGCCGCTAAGTAAAACCCTGTTCACAGACTGTATTGATAATCTAAAGGGGAAGGACATAAGTCCTTCCCCTTTATGCATCTTTTACCAAGTTGCATTCAATCGTCTAATTTCGTTGACTTCGTCAAAAGTACTAAACTTTCTCCCAGCCGCCTGTGTTTACTTCTGACTGCAACTTGGGATCATAGTGAATTGTTGACAAAACTGCTGCTTTAGCGTTACTTTATGATATGAAAGCGGGAACTATTGAAAGTGACTTAGACTTAACGGAAATCATCAACGGAGAGGAAATCATGGGGCCTAGTCCATTTGGACACCATCAGAGAATTGTCGGCACACTGCAGGATATTATACGTCAACATATCAAAGTGACAAAGTCGGGTGAGGTTTTTTTATCTCCGCTTGATGTAATCCTTGAGGAAGGTATTAACAGGGTCCAACCCGATATACTTTTTATAAGAACAGAGAACATGGGTATTTTTCAGGATTGGGTAAGAGGTGTACCCGATATGGTATGTGAAGTAATCTCACCGGGAACATACGAAAAAGATACCGCCGTTAAAAGGTCTATCTACGAAAAGTATAGAGTGCCGGAGTACTGGATAGTTCTACCTGAGTCTAAAACTGTCGAAATATTAACCATCGATGGTGATAATTATAAACTGCATTCCTTTGCAGCACTTGACGGCGTTGTTACGTCTAAAGCCATAGAAGGGCTTGAAGTTAACATCAGGGATATATTCGAATAACTTGTGTTACAAAATTATCTCCGCCTATATAATAATTACTATATAACAATTTTAAACTCGGCGCCGCCCTCAATATTTTGATAAAGGAGTTTGCCGTGCATATTTTTTTCAATAAAATTTTTTGCTACAAAAAGCCCCAGCCCTGTGCCGTTACTTCCTTCTTTTGATGTAAAATAAGGTTCGCAAATTCGTTCTATAATACCTGGGGCTATGCCCCCTCCATTGTCGGCTACAGACAGCACAGAGTTTTCACCATCCTTGTACAATTGTACTCTTATTAAAGGATTTTCCGGTTTGTGTTCTATTATGGCATCTTTGGCGTTGTTTAATAAATTAATCAGCACCTGACTGTACTGCCCGACAAAACCAGATATTATTATATTTTCGGCAGGATACTCAGATTCAATACTGATGCCGTCATATTTGAATATGGGCTCAATGAGAGCTACGGTTTTTTCAACTATTTCCCGCAAGTCAAAAGGCTCATTGGTCAATGATGACTTTGTATATCTTCTGAACTCATCAATGGTGTCAGACATTTCAGTCAGTGTTCTCATGCTCTTTTCGATATTTACAGCCAGATACTCACGTGTTAATTCACCGCTGTCGTAGGCATCCAGCAGGTCTTGTATGAGAAGGCCGATTATGTTTATGGGTTGACGCCAGTGGTGCGCTATCTGCATTATCAGCTCTCCCATTGAGGCCAGCCGCGACTGCTGAATCATCATGAAGTCCTTTTGTCTGTTTAACCGCAACTCCTCTTGCACCCGCTCTATCAGAGAGTTGTTTAAGTCACGCAACTCTTTTTCCCTGTCGCAGAGTTTAAGATACAGGGATATCTTATTTAACAATTGATCGTCATTGACAGGCTTGGTAAGATAGTCAACCGCACCGGTTCTGTATCCTTTTTTGATGAACTCATCGGATTTAAACACAGCTGTTAAAAATATTATCGGGATGTCTTTAGTGCGTTTATTTGATTTTAAGAGCTCTGCCAACTCAAAACCATCCATCTCCGGCATCTGTACATCTAAAAGAATAATATCAATGTCCACGGCAATTAAAATATCCAACGCGGCGTGCCCGGACTGTGCTTTTAATACGCGGCAGTTGTTTATCTCTGATAATAACACCTCAAGTGAAAACAGATTATTTTCATTGTCGTCAACACAGAGAATTTTATGTATGAATTTTAGTTGAGCCATTAGTTTATTCTTTCCATTTTTGACATCATCGGAAATTGTTTTTTGAATATTCTTGATTTAGCGTCATAGGGCTTAAAGTATATATCTCCTCCATTGTGACGTATGTTTTCACTTTCACCTAAAACCAAAAATCCACTCATGTCAAGGGAATCGTTAAAAAGCTTTAAAACCAGGCCCTGAAGTTTCAAATCGAAATAGATAAGCACATTTCTGCAAAGTATAAGCTGAAACTCATTAAAGACACCGTCTGTTGTAAGGTTGTGATTAAAAAACAGGATTTTTTCCCGCAGATTATCATTTATTTTCATAAACAACCCATAAAGGGAGAAATTCCCTCTGAAAGAGGCTGTTCCCCCTGCTGCATTATAGTTTTGTTCACTGATTTTTAAAGATTCCATAGGAAAAAGACCGTTTTTAGCCTGTTCTATAATTATTGGATTAAAATCGGTTGCAAATATCTGGCATCTGCTGAGTATTCCTATATCATTAAGCAGTATTGCCATGGAGTAGGGCTCCTCACCGGTTGCACAACCGGCACACCATATCTTTATATGGTGATATGTTTGAAGGTATGGCAAAATTTCGTTTCTTATAATCTTATAGGTTTCAGGGTTTCTGAAAAAAGATGTTACATTAATTGAAAAATCAAAAAATAACCTCCTGAACATATCTTTATAAGATAAAACAGCCGCTCTGAAGTCATAAAAAGAAGCGATCCTTTCTTTAGCCATTGCAGTTGCTATTCGCCGCTTTATGCTTTCAATCTGATAGAGTGTAAAATCATATCCATATGTCTTATGTATATCTTTTAAAAATGCGTTTAGCTCACCATCACCATAGCCGGTATCGGACCCTAAACCTTTAAGGTAACCAATTATTCCATCTATCGGTAATATGTAGTCGTAATTTCCTGTTTTTACAGCATTTAACGGCATATCCTTAGCCTCACAATCCTCAGGGTCCTCTATTATAACTGTTGAGCAGTTATTTTTCAATTCAGAAAGCGACGTTGAACCGTCTTTGCCGTGCCCACAGAGTAAAACAGCAAGAAACTCCTCCTGGTAACACAACGACAGGGTTCTGAAAAGCTCATCAACAGAGGGCCTTGCAAAGTGTACTTTTTTTTCTCTTGTCAGATAAATATACTCTCCCACTACGATAGTGTGATAGCCCGGAGGGGCTAAATATATCGTTTTTGCTTTAACCATCGTATCGTTTTGTGCATATACAACTTCATAACCGGTAAAACTTTGAAAGAGTTTTTCTGCCTCAGCGGGCATAGCTTCATTTACGTGTTGTACAATAAAAAATGTGAGATTTTTAACCGGAATTTCCTGAAGTATTTTTTTTATTTTGTCAAAACTACCTGAAGAGCCTCCAAGTGCTATCACCTTTATTGCCTTTTGGGATAAAAGGCTCAGGTCGTCTTTGTTTTCAGCAATCAGCGTATTTTTTATGTTGAGCCTCATCAGGTATGAGGTGAGTACTCTTTTGAAAACCAATATTTTAAGTCCAACACTGCCGTATCGTTCATGCAGGCTGTATAGACGTTCAATCACTTTTGCGCTAAGTACTTCCGCATCGGAAAAGGTTATTTCAATTCCTCTGTAGGTTTTTTCCGTTAATTTTATAAAAAGAGATATATCCTCTTTAGATGATAAATCACCCATTATGAATAATTTAAGGTTACCGTTTATTATTTGGTCGGCTATGTTCATTTAGTTGCTGATGTAATTAAGCTTGCTAATAAAAGGCGGGATTGTGTTTTTGCGGCTGTGTCATAATTGTTTGAGCTTGCTGACAGAAGTTTTTCAAATAAAGCTATATGCTTGTTGGTATTAGTATTTTTGATATTAATTTCTTGTTCCATATTCAGCTTCCGCAGCGCAAAATAGCTTTTTCAGGCACAATCTCTTTTACTTCCTCTGAACTCTGTTATATACTTCTTTAGCGATAGACATTATATAATTGACAGCGATGGCAGGGTTAATACCGACAGCGGTTTCATCTGACAGTATAAAACCGTCAATACCGCTCTCGATGGCCACAACAACGTCAGTGAGTTCCGCTCTGAAGGGCACTTCTCTTGAGATAAGAGAAAACATAACCTCACCGGCCAGCAAAACAGGCTTTCCTGCTGCTTTTGCAGCTGCCGTTATATCCCTGACAACATATGGGAGTGAGGCATGAGGAACCTCAACGCCAAGGTCTCCCCTTGCGATGCATATTGCATCTGAGTGGCCGCAGATTTCCGTGACGTTTTTAACCGCATACATCGACTCCACCTTTGACACTATCGGGACGTTAAAGCCTGCTGCTTTTGAGGCTTCCCTTAGTGCAGTGATATCCTCCTTAGTCTCAACGTATGAAAAGTAAAGAAAATCGATGCCGGCTGAGGATACTTCAGACAAATCCTCCGTATCCTTGTCAGTGAGGGGTGGAAGGTTTAGTGCAATGCCCGGCAGGTTGAGTCCGGCGCGGCTTGTGAGCTGCCCGCCTTTTATGACTCTGCAGGTGATAGCTTCTTTTGTGAGGTCTGTGACTGTAAGAGTGATTGCACCGTCATCAAGTAAAATCTTAGTTCCGGGTGCGGGCAAAGCGGCAATTTGCGGGTAATTTATGCACACGCCGGTGGCGCCGCCTGTAAATTCTGTTTCTGAGGGAATCAGTGTGAGCAGGGAATCCGCAGTCAGGTGGATAGGTTTTTCAATGGGGCCTATTCTGAGCTTTCTGCCTTTGATATCGGCGCCGATTCTTACAGTTGAAGAGATATTTCTTATAACATCAATTAACCCCGCCATCTCACCGGGTGCAACATAAGACATATTTAAACGAAACGCCGTAACGCCTGCTTTAATCAGCTCTCTAAGTGTGCCTTCATTTTTGCTTTTAGGCCCTATGGTTGCATGGATTTCCAAAATTTCAGAGTCAAGTGCTGCTACGGGGAGGCTTCTTCTGTTTAGGGGCCGGGAAAATCAGCCTTATCGCCCGCTCAAAGAACACATAATCAACCGCCCAGTTAATCAACACCATGAGCCGGTTTCTAAAGCCGATAAGATTCATAAGATGAATGACAAGCCAAATTATCCATGCAAAGAAACCGGTAAAGGTTTTTTTACCGATAAGAGCAACGGCTGAATTGCGTCCTATTGTAACCATAGCCCCCCTGTCTTTATAGGTAAAGTTCTCAAGCGGCTTTTCAGTTATAGCGGCCATTATATTTTTAGCGGCTAACACCCCCTGTTGTATGGCAACAGGGGCTGTCATCGGCAATTGGCGTCTGCCCTCATCTATGGAGGACACATCACCGATAGCAAAAACCTCGGGATAGGACTCAAGTGCCAGTGTGGGCAGCACCTTTACCAAATTGTTGCGGGTTGTGGGTAATCCCCATTTCTCTGTAATCGGGTCTGCACACACCCCGGCAGTCCAAAGCACTGTTTCAGTGGGAATCACTCCCTTGTCTTTCAGGTGAACGGTCTGTTCAGTAACATGAGAGACAAAGGTCTGAAGCATTATCTCAACCCCCATACGGCTGAGTCTGCCCTGGGCATAGTCTCTGAGATTTTTTGGAAACGACACAAGCAATGAGTTTGCCGCCTCTATCAGTATCACATGGACGTAGTTGAAGTCTATGTTGGGAAAATCCTTTTTAAACGGCCCGTGAATCAACTCGGCAAGCGCTCCCGAGAATTCAACACCGGTTGGCCCCCCTCCAACCACGGTAAACGTAAGCAGGCTCTGCTTATGTGCTTCAGTGATTTTCCTTGAGGCCAGCTCAAAGCAGTTTAATATGTGGCTTCTTAACTCAACCCCCTGTTGAAGGTTTTTAAGCTGAAAAGCATATTGCTCTGCTCCCGGTGTCTCAAAAAATTGCGTTATCGTGCCGGTTGCAAGCACAAGGTAGTCATAGTGAATGGCATAATCACAGCTTTTCACTATTTTATTTGAAAAATCTATTTTTTCAATATCAGCCAAAATAAACTTTATATTGGAATAATTTCTTATTATGCTTCTTACAGGATAGACAATATCTTCGGGCTCAAGCTCTGCAGCGGCTACCTGGTAAAGAAGTGGGAAAAAAGTGTGGTAGTTGTTTCTGTCAATAAGCAAAACATCAACATTTTTCTTAGCAAGGCTCTTTGCCGCCCAGAGACCCCCAAAACCTGCCCCCACTATGACAACACGCTTACGCCCCGATGCTTCCTTTTGTATATTTGCCGGTCTGTCCATACTTATACTCGATACAATAATATACAAAACTTTGTTATTATATCAACCATTGTTTTAATTTTCTGCAGACATATGATAAAATAGTAATGCTTAATAGTGGATAGTGCCTGCAAGAGGAAGGAGAGCATGAGAAGAATAGCTATAAAAGAGTCATACAAGGACGGACAGGTAATATTTAAAGAGACTAGCTATGGTGAGGGTACTTATGTGATACTTTCCGGTAAAGTACAAATTGTCAAAAAGATAAATAACGCCAATGTGGTGATAGCGACTCTTGAAAAAGGCGATTATTTTGGCGAAATGAGTTATCTAGACAGACAACCCCGCTCAGCTTCAGCCATAGCCGTGGGTGATGTGCAGTGCGGACTTCTTGATAAAAATTTTTTAGAAGAAGAAATCAATAAAACATCTGAGGAGTTTCGCCTGATATTAACTACTTTGGTAGAAAGACTTAGACAGACTACGTCTCAGCTGGTATCGCTTACATCGGAAAACCATATTTTAAAAAAATAAGTTAGAGGCTGCAATTGCTGAAATTGCCGCCGTTGTGTGGTTTAAACAGACAGCGCTTTAAATGGTGTTGAATACTTTTAAGAGCGGGAGTTTATTTAGAAATGCAGTCTTCTATAGGGTCTAACAGGCAGTATGTTTGAAGGAATAAGGATAAAGAAAATTCTTGTCAGACTTGAGGAGGCAAAGACTGAGGATGATCAAATCAAGGCTATTGATGATCTGATATCTTTTGGAAGCGCAGCTTTTATTCGAGTTGTTGATATTTTCAGAAACAGGAAAATCAATTATGAACGATTCCACTATATAGCACAGAAGATATGTGACGAAACGTGCCTTTACGAGGTGTTGCCATTAATTGGTGACAGGCAAAGCGATGTCAGAATGGTAGCAAAAGAATTAATACTGAAAAAGTGGAAGGAACAGTCAATCCCTTTTCTTATCGAGTACCTAAAATCGCCGGATATGACAACCCGCTCAAATGCCACAGAGTTGTTAGGTGTTATAAAGAGCCAGCAGGCTGTACCAAAACTTGTACTTATCTTTAGCGAGTGTGACGCCGAAACAAAGAAAAATATAATAAAAATATTATCTGAAACCGGAGGCCCTACAGCATCAAAGGTTATAATAGGGGCGCTTAACGATAGCACAATTTCTGTAAAAGTGGCGGCTGTAAGAGCCCTGGGTGCTATGAAAGAGCGCGATGCAGTGATGCAATTAGTTGATAAGCTCTCAGAAGATGATTCTCTGATAAGACGAGCTACTTTAGAGGCGCTTGGTTCAATCGGGGACAAACGTGCAGCATACCCTATGCTTTCCATGCTCAGGGACCACGATATGATGATCAGGCAAAAGGCCGTTGATTACATCCTCCAGGTGGCGGACGCCGATGTTATTCCTGATGTAATCGGTCTAATGCGAGATAAGGACGTAAATGTGAGGCGCTGTGCAGTGGATGTTTTAAACGGCCTCAGAGACCAAAGAACCTCAGAAGTGCTGCTTAAAGCCATGAAAGACTCCGACTGGTGGGTGCGTCAAATTGCAACCGATGCACTGTCGGAGCTAAAGGGCGAAAATATAGTTAAGTTCTTTATTATTATGCTGAAGGATGCCGGAGATGAAAGCATGAGGCGTCTTGCTGCTGAGTTTTTTTCCAGAGTTCCTGACGAATCTGCACTAGAGCCTTTAATTAAGGCACTTGACGATACAGATTGGTGGGTTAGGGAAAAAGCAGTGGCGGCATTAGGAACGCTGAAAAACCCCCGTGCCATCGAACCCCTTTCAAAAATGATGGATGATGAAGAAATAAAAGGTGTTATACCGGATGCTCTTTTAAAAATCGGTGGAAAAGATGTTATTCCTCCGCTTCTGACACTAATGAATGACAGGCAGAAGCGTGTACGCGTAGAGGCTCTGAGAGCGCTGGGTAAACTTAGAATGCCTGAAACTGTTCCTCAAATTAAGGAACTGCTTAATGCCGATGATGATGATGTAAAAATGGAAGCCGTGGAGGCCTTAAAGAAAATAACCGGTAAAGTATTTAAAGCCGGTGACGCCAGATCGATGGATAGCGGCGCTATCGGAACCAGAACAATTATGGGTCATATCCTTCCTGAGGGCTCAATCCAGACAGAGACAATTCTTGTTCTGGATTTATGTAACTCAACAGGCATTGCAAATATGTACGGTGACCAATTTGCACTTAATTTGACTAAAACACTCACAGAGAAAGTCAAACCTATCTCAAAGCGGCAGCAAGCACAATTTTTAAAAAGCACAGGAGACGGATTTCTCATAACTTTCCCGAAAGTTAAAAACGCTGTTACTTTTGCTTTCGATCTTCTCAGGGAAATTGCTAAGTACAACGAGGCTGCTCAGGAATCTGCTCATATAGACCTGCGTTTTGCTATTAATTTGGGTGAGACCAGAACTGATGCCAAGGGAGACAGACTGGGTGTTGCCACTAATATGACTTTTCGGGTGGAGGGTGTAAAAGCAGCAGATTTAGTTCCCATGGAGGGCGGCATGAAGCCTGGTGATATGCCTCTTGTAAACAGAGTTTTTGTTACTGAGCACGTCATCGAGGAGGCTAAAAAAATGGATGGAATTAAAATTCAGCCGGTCGGTTTCTTTGAGCTCAAAGGTATTTCCGGACTTCATAAAGTATTTGAACTTAAATATACTGGTTAGTTTTTATTTATTATTCCTTTACCTCTTACTACATTGTTTCAATCACACAGTTTTAACAGATGTATATATGTTAAAATCAAAATATGAATTCTATTTTTTGTTATAAAAGAGCACAAAACGAGACATATGATAAGTGAGACTCAACATATTCGTATAAAGCATGATGTGTCGGTGCTTTATGTAGAGGATGACGTGGCGACAAGGGAGACTCTTGTCCACTATTTAGAAAAAAATGTTAGATCACTTTTCGTAGCCGCAAACGGCAGTGAAGGCCTCTCTTTGTTTGATTCTTGTGAACCGGAGCTGGTAATCACCGATATACGTATGCCTGTCATGGATGGGCTGATGATGTCAAAGGCAATAAAGGAAAGGAAACAGTCTGTTCCAATAATTGTTATAACTTCTTATAATGATCTCAATTTTCTTCTGTCTGCTATAGATATAGGGATAGATAAATATCTGGTTAAACCAGTTAAATTTGAACAACTTAATTCAGCAATAGTCAGTTGCGCAAATGCAATTTATCAGCAGCGGCAAATAATCAAATTAAACGCTGCTCTGCAAAAAAGCATTAAGAAACTAAGTGAAAAAACATTGTATCTTGACAGCATTTTGCGCTCCTCTTCAGACGTTGGAATTGTTGCCATGGATCTCGATTTTTGTATAAGGTACTATAACCCTGCAGCTGAGAAATTTCTTGGCGTGAAAATAGAAAGAGCTAAAGGTTTTCCTATTCCAGAGTTATTTCAGAAAGCGGAATTACGTGCCACTTTTTTAGATATTGCTGCTGCGGTAAGCAGGGATACAGATTATAAATTTCCGTTAACCACAAAAATTGAAAACAAGTCGTATCTTCTGGAGTGCAGACTTTCAGGGATATGGGAGCATAATTCAGAAATTGCCGGTTTTGTGTTGACAGTTCACGATATTACCGAACGGCACAACAGAGAAGAACTTATTAAGGCCTCACTTAGAGAAAAAGAGGTTCTTCTGCGGGAGGTTCATCATCGTGTAAAAAACAATATGCAGATAATTTCAAGCCTGCTCAGATTACAATCAAGGTATATAGAAGATGAAAAACTCTTAGCCATATTTAAAGACAGCGAGTACAGGATTAAGTCTATGGCGCTTATTCACGAAAAACTTTATAAATCAAATGATATGTCAAGTATTGACTTTGCCGCTTATGTCAAGAGCTTAACATCTGGTCTTTACAGCTCCTACTTGACCCCTGTCAATGTACCTCTTAAAGTTGACATAGGTGGTGTTACCCTGGGCATTGATACTGCTATTCCCTGTGGACTTATAATCAATGAGTTAATTTCAAATTCTCTGAAGTATGCGTTTGTCACCGGTGCGGGAGGTGAGATTTCTGTTTTAATGCGTCAAATTGAGGATGGTTATTTCGAGCTTACCGTCAGGGACACAGGCGTGGGAATACCTAAAAATGTGGATTTCAGAAATTCTGATACGCTTGGATTTCAACTTGTAGTAAGTCTCTCGGAGGAGCAGCTGCATGGTTCTATTTCATTGAGTAGAGAGTGTGGTACCGCCTTTACTATAAAATTTAAAGAACTAAACGATTATCATGACAGCAGGCCGCAGAAGCACAATAATTAGATGAGATTTCCTTTTAATTTTCTTTATAAGAATACTTCAATTTTTTGTATTCTTTACTTTATAATACTTTAAAATAAAATATATAACATAGAGAGGTTTTAAATATGAATAATAAACTGATATATTGTTTAATGTTTTGCCTTACTGCATTTTTTTTACCCCTTTATGCAGAGGCGCTGGATAATTCAACGACAGATGATATTCCAAAATATGTAACAACAAAGCCTGAGTTTACAGAGGGGCTTTTTCCATGTTCCAGCTGTCATGCTTCAATGGAGCCTAACCGGCAGCGGCGTGAGTTAGGCTTTCACACGGAAATTCAGTTGAATCACGCTCAGAAGCAACGTTGGTGTCTTGACTGTCATGATTCATCTAACAGGGACATGCTAAAACTGGCTAATGGTGACCTTGTATCTTTTGAAACCTCGTATAATCTTTGCGGCCAGTGTCATGGTAATGTTTTCAGGGATTGGAAAACCGGCATACATGGTAAAAGGGTAGGATATTGGAATGGCGATAAAACCTACTATCTTTGTGTAAACTGCCATAGTCCGCATTCTCCACGATTTAAAGCCGTTAAACCCATGCCGGAACCTGCAAAACCACAGGATGTTAATAAAGTACAGAGTACTTCATTAGTTGAAGTTGGCGGCACTAAACTCTCCATACCACAGTATAAAGGAAGGATAAAGTGATGAACAGAAGAGGTTTTTTAAAAAGTGCAGCTCTTGGTGTCGGCGGTATTTTACTTCCTGCTAAAGACAGCGATGCCTCTGTTTGGGAAGCTTTTTTTCAAAAGCACTTTAGAGAGATGAATGATAAGGAAAAAAAGGATGTTGTTGCAAGGCTTGAAATAGAATATATGCAAAAATACAAGAAGCGGATAACAGTCAAATCAACACCTGCGCTTCCTAACGTTCTCTACGGATACGGCCTTGATTTATCCCGCTGTATTGGTTGCAGAAGATGTGTTTATGCTTGTGTTACAGAAAACAATCAATCACGCAAACCACAAATTCATTATATAACTGTTTTACAGTTTAAACAGGGAGAGAAGTGGGTCAGTGATCTTGAAGAGGCAAAGAAGTACTACAATGCTGAGGAGGTGCCTGAGGCAGGGCATTTTTATATGCCTGTACAGTGCCAGCAGTGTGAGCGCCCGCCATGCGTTAAGGTGTGCCCTACTCAGGCTACGTGGAAGGAACCGGATGGTATTGTAGTTGTTGATTATAACTGGTGCATCGGGTGCAGATACTGTATGGCGGCCTGCCCCTATGGTGCTCGCAAGTTTAACTGGGGAGAGCCGGAGATTCCACTGGATGAGATCAATACTGAAACTCATTATCTTGGCAATAGACCGCGCTTAAGAGGCGCTGTTGAGAAATGCACTTTTTGTGTGCAGAGGGTTAGGGAAAACCCAGGCCGCTACCCTGCATGTGTGGAAATCTGCCCGGTTGGGGCTAGAAAGTTTGGCAATTTACTCGATCCAAACAGTGAAATACGTACTCTAATAGAGACTAAGCGAGTCTTTCGTCTTAAAGAAGAGTTAAACACTCAACCTAAGTTTTACTATTTCTTTAGTTTATGAGGAGATGTTGATATGACAATTTTAAGATTTAGCAAGGATTTATTCAAGCACATCACTACAGGAAAAAGAGCGTATTTTATATGGCTTGGGGTTTTAGCCGTAGTAATGTTAAATGCGTTAATTTCCTATATTAATCAACTAACTCATGGGTTAATCGTTACAAATATGAGAGATCAGGTTTCTTGGGGTTTTTATATAGCAAATTTTACTTTTCTGGTTGGTGTGGCGGCGGCGGCTGTTATACTTGTAATACCGTCGTATGTTTATCATTTTAAGCCGATAAAGGAAATAGTGCTTTTTGGTGAGATGGTAGCCGTGACTGCTGTTTTAATGTGTCTGCTTTTTGTAGTAGTAGATTTAGGTAAACCATTAGCATCATGGCATTTATTTGTGACACCGAATTTTCCCAGTTCAATACTCATGTGGGATGTTATTGTGCTGAATGGTTATCTTATATTAAATTCTTTAGCGGTTATTTATGTTCTTTATTGTGCAGCCAACGGTCGGGAATATAAAATGTATATTATGTGGCCATTAGTATTAATATCAATACCATGGGCATTTAGCATTCATACAGTAACTGCCTTTTTATACAATGGTTTATCCTCACGGCCTTTTTGGAATGCTTCAATAATAGCGCCGAGGTTTATTGCATCAGCGATGTGTTCGGGGCCGGCACTCATGATACTGGTGTTTCAGATTGCCAGAAAAGTCTCCGACATAGAGGTTAATGATAAGGCAATTTTTAAAATTGCAGAGCTGATAGCTTATGCTATGGGTGTTAATCTTTTTCTGTATGGAGCAGAAATATTTAAAGAATTCTACTCAATGAGCATACACGTAGCGCCTCTGGAGTACATGTTTCATGGACTTAAGGGACACACACTTTTAGTGCCGTTTACATGGACTGCATTGGTATTTAACCTGATTGCATTTGTTGTTTTACTTTCACCCGGATTAAGAAACAGATTTTTATACCTAAATATTGCCTGTGTACTGGTTTTTATCGGAGTCTATATAGAAAAAGGTATGGGCTTTGTAATTCCAGGATTTGTGCCGGATACACTTGGTGAGATATATGACTATCTGCCCTCCTATACTGAGATAAGTGTAAGCGCAGGAATTTGGGCTTTTGGAGCATTTTTTTATACACTTCTACTTAAGACTGCTATTCCGATATATAAGGGTGAACTAAGTTTTCTTTCTCACAATATGCGCCGCAACTTGAAGGAGTCGCATTAACAGAGCATTTTTTGACAGCTCAAAAAAAATCAGGCATATTCAGGCATTTATTTTTTGCAGGTCAGGTTGGTCTTAATCTGGTGGTTGCAACTTCTGTTGGATATATAATCGGTAGCGGACTGGACAGCTTTTTTAAAACTGCTCCTTGGCTTACAATTATATTTTTAATTTTTGGAATCATATCCGGTTTCTTAGAGATGTTTCGTCTTGTTCAAAGAGCCATGAAAGACAATGATTAAACAGGTTTCCTTTTTTACCCTCATTCTTTCATTTTCTGCTTTTTCTATTTTATATTTCACCGGTCATACTGATACTGCCTTTAGCGTAGTGATAAGCAGTTTTGTATCCTTAATTAATTTTATTTTTTTATCTTGCGGTATATCAAAACTATTGGATGCGAAACCTGTTGCAATTTTTTTTAACAGTTTTCGTCTAATTTTTTTTATAATTACTATGTCATCATTAATCTATTTTAAAATTGCGAATGTCCTCGGCTTATTCATAGGCTTTACAATAGCTGTTGCCACTATCGCTGCTGTTGGAATAATTGATTCTCGCAAAACGGATTACTGATCCACCTATCAATGTTCCACGTGGAACAAAGTCTCATGAAAAAATCGATGTTGTGTATAACGCTTTGTAACAGCCGATATTGGATTTTATTTTAAAGACATAGTATGATATGGCTTGTGATAAAACAGACGAATCTCGTCAGTTATACGAATGCATTTTTTCCCTGAAAATTCCAAAAATGTAAGTTAGAAATGGGCCATGAAAGAGTTGTAATACCAAGCTGCATTCATTCGATTAACTTTGTTGGCTTCGTCGAAAGCTCCATAGCTGAGTCTGTGGCTGCTTCTACCCACACAAAACCACAGCAGAGCCAAATTATTTCTTCTTAACCAGACCAAGAACATTTGGAATCGGCCAATAGGAATCCTTGGTGTTTTTATTGGACAAATATACGCCCCCTCTTCCTGAGCGCTCAATTTCCTTGCCGCCAATGTTTATATACAACGATGCTTGTTTGCCGCCCTCTAAATACATTGCATTATATATTCTTATAGGGAGATTCAAAATTATATCTATAAACTCATGAACTGTAAGTGGGGTGACAGACATTAAAAAAAGAATATTACCGGACTTGTCCATGCCGAGTGCTGCAATGCTCCATGAGGCCGCCTGCTGTGACCAGACATTTTGCTGTTTGCAGCTAATCATTCTTATGTTTTGAACTAATGTTCTGTATCTGCTAAATGTAGAATTGTCATTGTTACACTCTAAATCAATTATTTGAAATTCTTTGTCTGATCTGTCCTTAGGGTCAAGTGTCAACATTGTCTTGTATGCCTTTGCTATGTGAGAATTAATAACACGACCTTTGCTTTTCATATAACCTACATTAGTTTTACCATCCTCCTGATACATGCCGGCATTAATTACAGCTAATAAATTATACTTGTAAGCCCACTCCTTTACTGTCATGCTGCCGCCGCCTGCATCTGAGGATGTAAGTAATTTTAACTCATAATATTTAGGGGTTGCCCGTAAAACAGTAATTTTCACGCCGTCGCCGGCAGACTCAGTTGAGGTCTCAAATTCGGAAAATTCAATACCCTCATCTAATTTGATCCAATTAGCTTGCAGGGAATTAACAGGGTACGCAAAAAAAAATAAATGAAAGAGGAGTACTGTCTTAAATAAAAAATTTGACATAATTAAATTCCAAAACTAAAATGTGCCTTTGTGTCCCTGATAAACGCCGAGAAAAACGATTACCAGACTTACACACATTATTATCCAGTGAAACATAGTTAAACGCATAAAAATCTTTTTTGTATCATGCTGTGCCTCACCCTTAAATATTATATTAAATAGTTTTTTCTCAAAAGTAAGAACTGTTAAAAAAATCGTCCACAAAATCAGCATTAATGTCAAATAAAATCCGTCTTTGTGGAAAAGCGTATGTAAAACGTCTTTTAAATATATTAATACACCACCGGTCAATCCTGCTATCAAAACGAAAACCTTAGCAATTTTAGCAAACCGTTGTTCTACGCCCTGGAAAAAAAATACTTTTTCCATGGAATCCTCCATGCGAACTATCATAGGAAACACTACTGTCGTTACAAATACAACTCCTCCTATCCAAATTAAAATACTTACAACATGAACAGAAGTAATAAATGGTATCAAAAAGGACTCTATCATTGGGTTTTTCATTCTCAAGCTCTCCTCACGAATTTTTTTTGGAACTATTTTTTGACTTGGCTCCTGGGGAGGGACTCGAACCCCCGACAAGGTGGTTAACAGCCACCCGCTCTGCCGACTGAGCTACCCAGGATTACATACCCTCAGCAACACTTCATTATAGCAATACAGAATTTCTAATGTCAATTTCCACAAAATATAACTCGAAAATATTTATTTATATTCTTCTGCTATAATATCTTAAAAAAACCTGTAATATGCAAAAAGCTATTGTTCTAACATACCATAGCATTGGTCAGCCCAAAAAGGGAGCCAGGCTTCAGGGTCTATACGTCACCCCTAAGATGTTCGCCGCTCAAATGTACTACCTTAAGGTCTGCGGGTATAAGGTTGTAAGTCTGACCGATATTTTTAATTTCTCTCTGGGTCAGCCCTCTGATTCTATACTGGTAGCAATAACATTTGATGACGGTTTTAAGAGCTTCATAGAGCTTGCATTTCCAATTCTAAACAAGTACAACTTCCCAGCAGCCATTTTTTTAGTCTCATCCCTAGTTGGAAAACATAACGAATGGGATTGTGTGGACCTAAAAGATACAAAAGAAATGATGGATTGGAGTGACATAGAATTCTTAAAGAAACAAGGGTTCGAATTTGGCGCCCACTCAAGGACACACCCATCACTTCCCACACTTTCAGACACTGAACTTGAGGCAGAGGTGCGAGGCTGCAAAGACGATCTGCAATCTGCATTAGACCTTCCTGTGGATTTTTTTTGCTATCCATACGGCGATTATGACAGCAGGGTTATAAGGAGTATTAAAGAGTCTGGATTTAAAGGAGCCTTTACCACAAAAAAAGGATATATTTATAGCGGCGATGACCCTTTTGAGTTTAAACGTATGTCAATTAAGCTTAACACTGGGCCTCTGGCCTTTACATGGAAGCTGCTCCGTTAACATGAAGAAAGTACTTCTTTTATATACAAACACAAAGTGGAGCGGCATCGGTTCTCACGGAACACTGCTGGCTAATTCACTTTTAAATTCCGGCATCGAAGTCATTGTTGCATGTCCAAAGGGTAGTGCTGTTTTTGAAAACTGCAAAGCGGCGGGAGTATATGTTTACCATTTGAAATTAAAAAATCTCATGGATTTTCTAGCGCTCTTTAGGCTTCTGTACGTTGTTTATACAGAGGGGATAGATGTTATTGTGTCTAATCTTGGCAAGGAGTACTGGCACGCAGCGTTTGTCTCACTTATGCTGCGCACTAAGTTTGTAATAGTCCGCCATCAGGCAAACAAATTAAAATACGTCACCAACCTGCTAATCCGACACCTCTGTGACCATGTTGTAGCAGTAAGTGGTGCTGTTAAATACGCTCTCACCTCATGTGGAGTAAGCTCAGAAAGGGTCACAGTTATATACAATTCCGTTGATCTTACAGTGTTTGACAGCTCCAGGTTTATCGGAGCCGAGGCAAAGAAGTCGCTTTCAATCAAAAAAGAAACGGTTATTATAGGAACCGCCGGCAGGCTATATGAAGACAAAGGCGGTTTAGTCTTGTTTGACAGCTTTGTACTGTTATTGAAGAAATTTAATAACCTGCACCTGCTTTTTATTGGAGACGGGCCTCTTAGAGAGGTAATCGACCGGAAAGCCTCTGAGTATAACATTTCCGGCAAAGTGACCATTACAGGCTTCAGATCAGACATGGCTTTCTTATACAGCAGCATTGATATTTTTGTTTTACCGACCTCAGGTCTTGAATCATTTGGAATGTCGCTGATTGAGGCGATGGCAATGGGAATTCCTTGTATCGCCTCTGATGTCGGCGGAATTCCTGAGATTATTACAAACAATTATAACGGAGTGCTGGTTAAACCAAATGATACTGATGCGTTGGCGGATTCAATTTCAAGACTGCTTGATGATACATCCTTTGCAGCAATGATCTCAAAAAACGGCTGCGAAACAGTTAAGCAACAGTTCTCAACTATGTCCTTTACTGATAAATTTATCAGGCTTCTAAATAAAATCTGATTATACCAAGCATTATTATTAAATAACTGTTATCCTCTGCGTTTGTCATACAAGGTTGCAATTAAAGGTGAATATTATTCATAAAGATGACAGGAGACTTGCCTTCCATGAGTGAGCAGAAGCTGAGGGGGTACGATTTTACACTTCTCAAAACTTTTGGGGCATCTTGGATGAAAAGGACAGCCGGGAGGTATATCTATGGGAGAGGGGACATCGAAAGAGTTAATGTCAAATGTCTTTCTCTGAGGCTTTGAGGTTCTGATTTTTGGAACCGCATCAAGCAGCATCACAGTGTATGGATGCATGGGTGCACTAAAGAGGGCGTCAGAGTGTGCAAGTTCGACTATTTTTCCAAGGTACATAACACCGATTGAATCACTAAAATACCGGATAACATTTAAATCGTGGCTGATAAACAGAAAAGAGAGACCGTAAGTATTCTTTAGCTCTTCAAGTAAATTAAGCACCTGCGCCTGTATTGAAACGTCTAAAGAGGACAGTGGTTCATCTGCAACAATTAATTCAGGGGAAAGTGCCAGTGCACGGGCAATACATATACGCTGCCGTTGTCCGCCGCTAAATTCATGAGGATAACGGCTCATAACATCAGGCTCAAGTCCCACCTGCTTTAGCAGCTCTCCGACACGCTCCTTAATCTGTCGCTTTGGAAAGAGCTTGTGGATAATGAGTGGTTCAGCAAGTGTAGAATAAATCCTCATTCTGGGATTTAACGATGCAAACGGGTCCTGAAAAATAATCTGTACCGAGCGTCTGTAGGCTTTTAATTCGTCACCTTTAAGAGAAAAGACACTTTTACCTCTAAATAAAACATCACCGCCGTCAGCCCCAATCAAGCGTAAAACAAGTCGCGCTACAGTGGATTTCCCACAGCCGCTTTCACCGACAAGGGCAAACACCGAGCCGTTGTTAATAGTAAAGTCAACACCGTCAACGGCTCTGACATAGCCGGTTTTTTTAAAGACACCGGTGCCGACTGCGTAGTGCTTTTTAAGCGATATTACTTTTAAAAAAGTTTCCATAAAAACTTATGATGACAGCCTTTCGTTTCTGATACACCTGAGAAGTCTGCCGTCACCGGTGTCTCTGAGCTCCGGCTCATCTGACAAACACTTTGGCAGAACAAAGCGGCACCTGTCTGAAAACCTGCAGCCGCAGGGTAGCCAGTCAGCCCGCGGCACTGTGCCCAGTATAGACTCCAGGGGCTGTCCCTTGTTCCCTGGTATTGAATTAAGAAGTCCTATAGTATAAGGATGCAAGGGGCGATTAAACAGCTCCTCAGTCTTTGCAGACTCAACGATTGTGCCTGCATACATTATCGCCACTCTGTCTGTATGTTCGGAGACAATTCCCAAATCATGTGTTATAAACATTACAGACATGTTTTTATTTTCTTTAATAGAGTGTATCAAGTTTAGTATTTGAGCAGCAATAGTGACATCTAAAGCTGTAGTGGGCTCATCGGCGATAAGGAGCTCAGGTTGGCAAGCAATTGCCATGGCTATCATAACCCTCTGCCTCATACCACCGGACATCTGATGGGGATAGTCCTTAGCCCTGCGCTGTGCAGATGGTATCTTTACCTCATTGAGCAGCTCAACAGCCCTGTTGTTAGCCTCACGCCATGAGAGACACTTATGTGTTACCAGCACTTCAGCTATCTGGTAGCCCACGGTAAGTACAGGATTTAAGGAAGTCATGGGTTCTTGAAAAATCATGGAAACTGAATTGCCCCTGAGTGCTCTGCGTCTTTGCGGGCTAAGAAGTTCAAGGTTCTCGCCGTTAAAAAAAATCTGTCCGTCACTTTTGGCATTTTCAGGCAAAATACCCATAATAGAAAGAGCCGTCATGCTTTTACCGGAACCACTTTCACCGACAACTCCAAATATCTCACCTTTATTTATATCAAAGCTCAGGGAATTGACAACGCGTACATCTCTGCCGCCGATTTTAAAACTAACGCTGAGCTGATTTACACTAAGCAGTGACATAGGCGGTATTAACCCTCAAAGGCGCCCTTTATGTGCTCGATTTGATACTGTTTAGCACCTATCATAACGCTGATAACATCAAATCTGACCGCTGCCGGATTATCTAAGGTTTTCATATAAATTAATGCCGTGTTTTTTATTTTATGAATTTTTCTAAAGTTAACTGCTTCAACCGGCATTCCAAATGTATCATTGAGCCTCGTTTTCACCTCTATAAAGACAACACAGTCGCCGTCCTTTGCTATTATATCAATTTCACCTATTTTATTCTTGTAATTTTTTTCTAAAATCTGATACCCCAGCTTTTTTATAAACTCACCGGCTAATTTTTCCCCCTGCTTCCCTGTAGCAACATTGTTCATGTGTATCCTTTATGAAATATTATTATGTAAGCTGCACCAAAACATTATCAGCACAATTTAGTAGTCATTGTCAAAAGCATATTAAAGATAGATATATAGATAATACATTTGGAGGGCGCCCTGAGTCAACACGGTCAGTGTGTTAAAATTACACTAAAAAAAACACCTGTGTTACAATAGAAAGCGAGATATGGGCTCATTAGTTGACAGCAAATGGAAACAGGGTGATGAAATCACTAGGCGCTATGAGATCATAGACATAAAGGCCGGTGGTATGGGAATCGTATATCTTTGTTATGACCGCAAATTCAAAAAAAGGGTAGCACTTAAAACGCTTCAGGAGCGGTACTTAAGCAGTAAAACCCTCAGTGCACGGTTTATGTGGGAGGCGGAGACGTGGGTGCGGCTTGAAAAACATCAAAACATAGTTGTTGCGGAGTACGTTACAAAGATTGAGGACTTGCCGTTTATCTGTCTTGAGTACATAGAGGGAAATGAAAAGTACGGAGCGGAGCTTAAGGGCTGGATAAGAAAGGGCGGCATTGACTTGCCCGGCAGTGTTAACTTTGCTTTACAGTTTTGTAACGGTATGGTCCACGCCTCTACAAAGTTTAAGGAAATGAAGCGTCCCTTTATTTACAGGGATGTAAAACCGGCAAATATAATGGTTACAGCGGAGAGGGTATTAAAAATTACAGATTTCGGCCTTGTAAAGTTAGCACTGGAGCCGGAGGCTAAAGCAGATAAAAAGCGCAAAAATGATGATGAGCCGGAGGATTTTTCTCTTACCCAGGTTGGTACGATTGTCGGTACTCCCTACTATATGTCTCCTGAGCAGTGGTTGTGTAAGGAGTTGGATGTAAGAGCCGATATCTATGCGTTTGGTTGTGTTTTCTATGAAATGATTACAGGGAACCCGCCGTTTGCAGCCGCAACACTTGATGAAATTAAACAACTTCACATAAATGTAACACCTAAACCAATCCCCGATTTACCGGCCAGGCTCTCTGCCTTAATAGGTACCTGCCTTAAAAAGGACAAAAACAAAAGGTACAGCGATTTTAGCATTATCAGAGATGAACTTAACGACATGTATCATTCATTTACCGGCTCAAGGGTGTATCAGGATGATAAATCGGTTATTAAAAAATCGTGGGAACTTATTAACAAGGGGATATCTCTTTTCAACCTAAAGTACTATAATGAGGCACTTGAGTGCTTTAATGCAGCCATAAGGCTAAAAGCATCAAATCCGGACGCATACAGAGGCCGCGGGAGCACATATCATGCTTTGGGTAAATTTGATGAGGCAATAAAGGATTTTAAAGATTCTTTAAGATTAAACCCTGCATCAGCCGAGACGTACTACAACCGCGGGGTAACATACTTTGCCACAGGACGCAACGAAAAAGCGGCGGAGGATTACACTAAGGCGATAGAGCTTGATGAAAACTATGCTGAAGCGTACTTTAACCGTGGTGTTGTTTTAAGAAAACTTGGCAAACTCGATGAAGCCGTTGCAGACTACGGAGAGGCTATTCGTGTTAAGCCTAACTATGTCAAAGCCTACCAAAGCCGTGGAAATGCGCACTTTGCTATGGGCAATTTTGAGGCGGCCGCCGCCGACTACAAAAAAGCATATAAACTAAACAGAAATACTCTTGATGCGCTTTTTAATCTCGCACTGTCTTCAGAACATCTTGGGAAAAACGAGGAAGCCATATTATATTGGAAACTTTTTATATCAGAGGCAAAGAACTCCCCCGAGCAAAGTGCAAAAGTGGAAACCGCCAGAGCTCACTTGCAATCCCTTTCCTAATACCAAGTTGCAGTCAAAAGAGTAACGAGGCGGCAAGGAAAAAGCGACACCTCCCCTTAACAGGGGATTCCCCTTTAGGGGAGACGTCAAGGAGCTTTAGACGAAGCCAACAAAGTTAATCGAATGAATGCAACTTGGTATAAGGCCGTTTATATCTCATTAAGAGGACTGTCCACAAAAACCACAGGGCACATCTTGACTTAGGGGACAACAGCATGGTTAAATGGGTAAGTTAAAGAAATGTCAGATGATTTTGATGCACTTTTAGAAGAGTCGGTAAGAATACATGGTCACCTGTGTCCAGGGCAGGTCCTTGGTGTGCGTCTATCCATGCTGGGGCTTAACTCAATTGGTATCACCGACCCAAAGAACACGCAAAGAAAAGATTTCATTGTGTATGTGGAAATTGACCGTTGCGCCACAGATGCTATACAGTCGGTTACAGGAGCAAGCCTTGGAAAGCGGTCCCTTAAGTTTATGGATTACGGCAAGATGGCGGCAACTTTTGTCAATCTAAAGACCGGCCACGCTGTCAGAATTGTGGCAAGAGAGGATTCCCGCCTTAAATCTACAGAGTATTTCCCGGATGAGACAGACACTCATAAGGCTCAGCTTCAGGCCTATATGATTATGAAAAACGAGGAGCTTTTTGACTTAACAGATGTTGTCGTATCTATTGCTCCTGAGGACATGCCCGGACGGCCTCTCAAGAGACTTCAGTGCCACCTTTGCGGTGAATTTGTGCAAGACATGAGACATATAGAAAAAGACGGCAAAGCAGTGTGTAAGGCGTGCTTTCACAACAACGCTTACTACAAAAAACTGTAATAACGCTGAGGTTGAAGAGAAGTTACAAGCCATGTATTTATGTACTTGCGTATTTTTTGGCAAATATTTACAATATCGGATGTTTATTAAGTCTGCTAAAGCAACCATTGTTGCTTTGTCTGTTGTTATAATTGTCAGCGGTAATTCGTTTGCCTATAGCGAGTTTTCCGAAAAGACAAAAAAAGAATGCCGGTACTGCCATATAGATTCCGACGGCGGCGGGAAATTAACAGCTGAGGGAGAAGCCTATAAGACAGAGCTATTTAGCAAAGGCAAGGGGTTGGAGCGTACAACCGCTCAGAAGATAATCAGGTTTATTGTTGGTTTTTTACACATAACAGGGGGCGTTACGTGGTTTGGTGCGATACTTTATGTGCATATTCTGTTAAAGCCTGCCTATGCTTCACGGGGGCTTCCACGCGGAGAGCTGACTCTTGGCTGGATTTCTATTTGTGCTGTGGGTATCACAGGGTTTCTTTTGACCATAGCTCGGATCAGTAATTTACAGACACTATTTCATACAAAATTTGGAGTTCTTTTAACCATAAAAATACTTATTTACATATTGATGGTGACAACGGCGGCAATAGTTACTTTTTTTATCGGCAAGAAACTTAAGGAGGCAGTGGCGGGCACAGTTGACACTAAAAAGGGCTTTTTTACGCCGGAGGAAATTGCAAAATGTGACGGTAAGGACGGCAGGCCTGCATATGTTCAGTATAAAGGGAATATTTATGACCTTACCGCCAGCAGGATGTGGAAAGACGGCAAACATGCCGGAAAACATCCAGCCGGTTTTGACCACACGGAGTCGCTGAAACAAGCGCCTCACGGAGAGGATAAACTATCGAGGTATCCGGTTGTCGGTGAGTTGGTACAAGAGCAGAAAACAGCAAAGGAACCTTTTCATAAGCGGTTGTTTTTCTTTTTTGTATATATGAATCTGTTTTTGGTTTTTGCAGTGCTTTTTGTTATTTCCCTGTGGAGATGGGCCTAAGAGCGTCCTTTCCTCCGGTACCGGTGCTTTTGTTAGAGAGAAACTATTGATATGGAAAGAAGGGGTAGCCCCTACAACAAACACGTCAGAAGTAAACACAGGCTGCAAGGGGCAAGCGAAGCAGGCGTACTTTTTCGTATAGTTTTTTGATGAGGCAATTCGCCCTTTTGACAAAGCCATGATATATTTGATACACTTGCGTTGAAGGTGGGTGAATGCTTTTTATAAAGACATGCGAGGGCGGAGGTCTTAATGGCAAAAATAGATGCCTTTTTTAAGCTAATGAATGAGCAGGGTGCATCGGACTTACACATGGTGTCGGGCTCTCAGCCTATACTGCGTATCCGCGGGGAGATGGAGCGTATAAAGTACAAAGAGCTTGAAAACGATGAGCTCAAGGGTATGCTTTATGAAATAGCCCCCGAGGACAAAGTTAAGCAGTATGAGGAAACCGGTGATGTTGACTTTGCCTATGAAATACCAAAGTTAGGCAGATTTAGGTCTAACTTTTTTCAACAGAAATGGGGAGTCGGCGCCGTCTTCAGGCAAATACCGGAAAAAATAGCCACGGTTGACGAGCTTGGGCTGCCTCCGGTGTGTAAAAAGTTTGCTATGCTTAATAAGGGGCTTGTGCTTGTAACCGGGCCCACCGGAAGCGGCAAGTCAACAACACTTGCCGCCATTGTTGACTATGCTAATAAAAACAGAAAAGACCATATTCTGACCATAGAGGATCCGGTGGAGTTTGTCCATAAAAGCGCAAGCTGTATCGTAAACCACAGAGAGGTCGGCCTTCACACCAAATCATTTTCGGCAGCCCTGAGAGGGGCACTGCGTGAAGACCCTGACATAATACTTGTCGGCGAAATGAGAGACCTTGAAACAATACAGCTTGCCCTTGAGGCGGCCTCAACCGGACATCTTGTCTTTGGCACCCTGCATACACAGAGCGCTACCAAGACCGTTGACAGAGTAATAGACGTCTTTCCGGCTAACCAGCAGGCACAGATTCGCACAACCCTCTCGGAGGCCTTAAAAGGTGTGGTTGCCCAGAACCTGTTCAAACGTATAGATAAAAAAGGCCGCTGCGCTGCGCTTGAAATTCTGGTTATAACTTATGCGGCTGCAAACCTTATCAGGGAGGCAAAAACACCGCAGCTTGCCTCAGTCATGCAAACCGGTAGGAAACTCGGCATGGTGACCCTTGATGACGCCATCCTTGACTTACTTCAAAAGGGATGGATATCCCCCGAGGATGCCTATGATAAATCGATGGACAAAAAACGGTTTATTCCATTTTTGAAAGAACCGCCGCCGGACTTTTAAAAAAAAGAAAGAGGTGATATAACTATGAGAAGAGCCGAGGTAGATTTTATCCTTTCAGGAATGCTGGAAAGTGCGGCAAATGTTTCCGACCTTAACCTTACTGTTGGTAAGCCCCTTCAGGTGGAATCATCCGGCGTCTTATTACCGGTACATCTGGAAGAAATGCCGATAGAGGAATTAACGCCGTTTCAGACGGAAATGTTTGCTCTGAACCTGATAAATTCCGACAGGCGGCTTACAGAAAATCTTTTGAAACAAGGCTCTTGTGATTTATCTTATTCCCTTCCGGGCAAGGCCCGGTTCAGAGTCAATATATTTTCACAACGCGGGAATTATTCCATCGTTCTGAGAAAGCTTGAAACAAGAATACCAACACTTGCCGATTTAAAAGTTCCAAAGGTTTTAGGACAGATTGCGGAGGAAAAAAACGGACTTGTCCTTATAACAGGGGCAACCGGCAGTGGTAAATCCTCAACGCTTGCCGCAGTTTTAAATATAATTAACGAAAACAAACAAGTGCACGTTCTTACCCTTGAGGACCCTGTAGAGTTTGTCCATCCGCATAAGAAGGCAACGTTTAACCAGAGGGAGATGGGTTTGGATTTTGATGCATTTTCAAGTGGGTTAAGGGCGGCGCTGAGGCAAGCTCCCAAGGTCATTCTGGTTGGAGAGATGAGAGACCGTGAAACGGTTGAAATCGGCATGACGGCGGCTGAAACCGGACACCTTGTGCTTTCCACACTCCACACTATAGATGCCGGCCAGACAATAAACAGAATAATCGGCATGTTTGATAAAGAAGAGGAAGTGTTGGTAAGAAACCGCCTCTCGGACACGGTCAGGTGGATAGTAAGTCAGCGGCTGCTTCCAAAAGTAGGCGGGGGCCGGGTGGCCGCCATTGAAATTATGAAAACAAACATAAGGGTAAAAGACAGTCTTATAAACGGTGAGTCGGAGGGTAAGACCTTCTACGAAATAATAGACGCCGGTGAAACCTACGGAATGCAGACCTTTGACAAGTCCATAGTGAACCTCTACAGGGTAGGGCTCATTACCGAGGAGACGGCAATGGCATATGCCTCAAGAAAGGCTCTGGTTGGCCGCGGCATAGACACGGTAAAGAGTACCAGGGGCGAGAAAACCACCGACATTGAGGACTTGTCACTGGATAGAGAATACGCACGTAAGGCTAAATTGCCAAACAGACCGCCTCAGGGAAGATAAAAGAGGAGACGAATCTTATGCCAACGCAAGACTACCAGGGAATGAACTTTGAGCACTACACTGAAGGATTTAAGGAATCTATGGTGTGTGTCGAAAATAAGGAGCATCTTAAACTCATAAGCGATACCCTTAATGATTTGAAATATAATGTTGTCATATCACCTAATTTAGAGGACGCCTTTGAACGTATCAGGTACAACCAGTATGACGTTCTGGTCCTTGATGAGGTGTTTGGTGGAGGGGACGCCGGCAGAAATGAACTTCTTGAAACATTTCAAACAATGCCCATAAATAACAGGAGAAAGGTGTTTTTAGCCCTTATCGGCAATAATTATAAGACGCTGGACAATATGACTGCTTATACAAAGAGTGTAAATGTGATTATAAACGTAAAGGATCTACCGAATTTAAAAGTAATTCTCAATAAGGCTATCTCCGAAAACGACCTGTTTTATAAAGTAATGAAGGGTATTCTTACAGACATTGGGAAGGCCTGATGAGTGTTGTGTAGTGTCCGGCCTGCATGGAGGTGATATTTACTCTGCGGCTGAGAAGTTAAAAATACCGGAGAGAAAAATAATTGATTTCAGCTCGTCCCCCAACCCTCATGGCGTCTCTAAAAAGGTAAGAGCTGAGATGCGGAAGTACCTTAAATTTCTGAGCAATTACCCTGACCCTGAAAGCCGGCGATTGACAAGAGTGCTGTCTGAGCGTTACGTGGCCGGTACGGAAAATATACTCTGTGGCAACGGCAGCACCGAGTTGATATACTTAATTGTACGTGCTCTGAAGCCTCAACGGGCGCTTCTTGTTGCTCCCACCTTCAGCGAGTACGAAAATGCGTTAAGAATGTATGGAGTTAGTGACTTGTCCGTGATGATGCTGAAAGAGACGGACAATTTCAAATTAGACGTCTCTGCCTTTACCGAGAAGCTCAAGGACAGGGATATTGCATTTCTTTGTAACCCAAACACACCGACCGCCGGGTTTATAAACAAGGCGGATATGCTCAGGATTTCTGAGACGGCTGAGGCCACAGGGTGTTATCTGGTTGTGGATGAGGCATTTATGGATTTTTTTTATCTTCACAGTGAAAACCCGGGCGGCTTTAGCGTAATTGATCATGTTTTAAAAAACCCGTATCTTATTGTGCTGAAGTCATACACCAAGTTTTATGCACTGTGCGGCCTTAGAATCGGTGCTGTGTTTTCAGATAAAAAAACGGTTCAACTGTTGAAAACTTATAAGGAGCCGTGGACTGTTAATACGCTTGCTCAGAGGGCGCTGGTTACGGCCCTCAGAGATAAGGTATATGAACGTGACACGTTTGCTTTATTAAAAGAGGAAAAGGTTTTTTTCGAAAAATCATTTAATAAGCGTGAAATTCAATACTTTCCGTCAAGCGTTAATTTTTATTTGATTAAGCATGAACGGGCGGCACATATTTACGAAAAACTACGAGACCGTGGGATTTTATTAAGAAGTTGCGCTGACTATAATGGACTAAGCGATAATCACCTGCGAATAGCAGTAAAAACCCGCAGGGAAAACTCTGTTTTATTCAAAAGTTTGTCACATGCTTTAAGATGAAAGTACCTGTTTTCTTGACATAGATCAAAATTATATATTTTACTGGAGCATATATTATGGAAGGAACTATGGAAATAAATAGCATTGTGGAGTCAAACCAGTCAGGAGATAATGTTGAGGGATACGATCGTTTGCCATCCGATGCGTTAGGTGAATATCCGATTGACAACATTTTGATCAGAACTCAATCAAGAACTGTTTATGACGTGTTAAGAAGGATAAAGGCCGGGCAGTTTATATTAAATCCTGATTTCCAGAGAGATTTCGTTTGGGAAGTAGATAAACAAAGCAAGCTGATAGAGTCTGTCTTAATGCGTATTCCTCTGCCGGTGTTATATCTGGCCGAGCGTGAAGACGGCATGACTGTTGTTGTTGACGGCCTTCAGAGATTGACAACATTCTACCGTTTTCATAATAATGAGTTTTCTTTAAAAGGGCTCGTTGATCCAAGAAAGAATTTGAACGGCAAAACATTTGCCGCCCTCCATCCAAAGTTTCAAAATCGGATAGAAGATACAAACCTTATATTGTATATTATAGATTCCAAAGTGCCGGAACAGGCAAGGCTGGATATTTTTGAGCGGGTAAATGGCGGAGTTCCTCTTTCAAGACAGCAGATGAGAAATTGTATTTATATGGGGAAAGCCACAAATTGGCTTAAAGAATGTGCACAAAATGAAATATTTAAGAAGGCAACCGGAGACAGCCTTGATTCTAAAACTATGCGGGACAGAGAGTGTATAAACCGTTTTTGCGGGTTTTATCTTCTTGGCACAAACACATATGACGGCAACATGGATAGTTTTCTTGCAGAAACACTTAAGCATATGAATAAAATGACTGATGATGAATTAAAAGGGCTCTCTGATATTTTTTATCAGAGTATGGAGAATAATTATCTGGTGTTTGGCAAACACGCTTTTAGAAAACATTCAAACCCTGAGCAGGCAAGAAACATAATTAATGTGTCTCTTTTTGATGTTTATTCCGTATTTATGGCAAAGTATAAGAAAGAAATGATAGCAGCAAACGCTGATTTAATTCACAACGCTTTTTATAAAACTATGGAAAATCAGGATTTTGTTGCTTCTATTACCTCCGGTACAAATGATAAGAAAAGAGTGAATACAAGATTTAGCTATACAGAAAATGCCTTTAAAGAGGTCTTAGGCTGATGTTGACAGAAATCTACCTTGAGTATTTTAAGTGCTTTGAGAGACTCAGGCTTCCGCTGGCGCCTTTAACATTACTTACCGGCCTTAACGCTTCAGGGAAATCTTCAATATTACAGGCGTTGTTATTACTTCACCAAACTGCCGTTGATAATACATATAGTGATTCACTTTTGTTACACGGCTCTGTTATACGTTTAGGTACTGCTGGTGATATCGTTGATAAAGTAACCGGAAGGGATGAATTAACTATAAGATTGAGTTTTAAAGAAGATAGTTTTTCCTGGAAGTTCAACGCTGCTGATAAGGATAACTTAGTTATCCCCTTACAAGAAGTTGAGTGCCACTATAAAGATGAGGATATTCATAAATCTAAAAAGAAAATAGAATATGAAGGATTATATTTTATTTTTTCTCCGTTTAGTACTTCCGAGAATGAATTAGAGCCAAAATTATATAAAACAGTTAAAAAATATGAAAATTTATTGGAAAACCTAACCTACGTATCTGCTGACAGACTAGGCCCAAGGGAAACATACAATGTTAGTACATCAGATCGCAGAAGAGATGTTGGGGTAAACGGGGAATTAACCCCGTGGTATCTGAATGAATTTTCATATAAAACAGTAGAGCCCATGTTATGTAAAGAGGGCAACCCGTCAACCCTTGAGAGTCAGGTAAATGCCTGGATGGGAGAGTTTTTCCCCGGCTCAGGTTTTCTTGTAGAGTCTTTGAGGGGGACGCCTTATGTGACCTTGACAATACGCTCAAGTGAGGGAGGGGATTTTCACAGACCTCAAAACGTTGGATATGGCCTTACTCACATACTGCCTATTATTACGGCCTGCCTTGGCGCCGGCAAGGGTGACATTGTGTTGATTGAAAGCCCTGAGTCTCATTTGCATCCGGCAGGGCAAAGTAAGATGGGAGAGTTTTTGGGTTTGGTTGCAGCCTCCGGTGTGCAGGTAATTGTGGAAACTCACAGTGACCATATCTTAAACGGCATACGAAAGGCTGTCAAAAAAAATAAGATAAGTCATGAGGATGTGGCCATCCACTTTTTTAACCGCCGCCCCAAAGAGGATGAAACACATATACCACAGGTAATTTCACCTGTCATTGATGGTAATGGAAATCTTGGTGAATGGCCAAAAGGTTTTTTCGATCAATTTGATCTCGACATGGAGTATTTTGCAGGTTGGAGTGAGTAAATGGAGTTTTTTTTTAATGAGCTTTCAGTCCATAGTCAGTTTAAGAATTTAGGTGATTTTCGCTCATCCACTGAGGAAATCCTCAGATGTCATTCCTTAGTTAATAAGTCAGGCTATAAACTGTACTGCTCAGGTAATCTATATAGTATCATGGTTTATGGGGATGTAACATTTCAAAAAGCAGTTAATGATATTGCAGATAAAAACTTTACAAGAAGCGTTTTATCGTGGATACACAAGACAGGCCCTTTTTGGGAAAATGAATCATATAAAGATAAAGACGATACCTTCAGGCTGATAAATAACTCAAGTAATACTGATATAACGGCTGCCTCACTTTCAGAGGCGGCAATACGAGCTTTTTATGGCAGCAGATGTTATTCATTAAGTTATGAACCTTCAGATTATACAAAAACACCTTTAAGCGTTTTAATTCAAAATAGAAACACAACCAAAGAAATACACAACTTTTGGAAATTCGCGGAACTCGGTATATTTCTTAAGGAAAGTGACAAAAATAAAGTTTCTTCATGGGATACTCTTATTGAATGGGCAAAAAGAAATTGTACATATCTCCATTTTGCAGACTATGTTATAGATAAACTTACACCGGAGCCATATTCACAACAGCTTGCAGCAAGAGTACAAGTTCTGCTTGAGATTTTAAATGAATTAAATATGTGCGAATGTGATAAAACCGGTAGTGCTGAACTTCAACAAAGAAAGCAAGACATCAAGAATAACTATTTTAGCAAAAAGAAAGCTCTTTTTACTGATGAATCGGATACCAATAAAAGAAACCATAAGAAAGACCTGACATTTGAGCACCCTGAGGACAAGAGTAAAGAGTTATTTTGCCCGTTTCATGGAAAAATCAAAATGGACCGGCAATTTAGGATACACTTCAACTGGCCAAAGAAAACATCGGGCGAAAAACTGTATATAGTTTACATCGGCCCAAAAATCACAAAAGATTAGCGCATCTTACCAACGCATCTTTTTTTCGTATTTATTTCTGAGCACTGCAACGAGTCCGTTAATGATAAAAACAATGACCAGCAAAACGGTAATACCGGCGGCGGCGTTAACTGAAAACTCCCGTTGCGGTCTTGATACCCAGTTAAATATCTGAATCGGCAAATTGGTAAATCCATCCATAAACCCCTGCAGAGAAAAGAATGGAAATTCCGTCTTTATCGGCATCTCAGGCAGAAACGCTATGTAAGTAAGAGCGCCTATCATTATAAGAGGCGCCGCCTCCCCAATAGCACGTGATATGGCAAGGATTGCGCCGGTTAGAATCCCGGGCATTGCAGAGGGTAACACCTGCTTTCTTATGGTTTGCCATTTAGTAGCCCCAAGCGCATATGAGGCCTCCCGTATCGTTGAAGGTATTGACCTTATAGCCTCTCTGGAGGATATTATAATTATCGGCAATACCAGCAGCCCCATCGTCAACCCTCCGGCAAGAACACTGTTTCCTAACTTTAAAATTCGTACAAACAACTCAAGCCCTAAAAGCCCGTAAATTATTGACGGCACGGCTGAAAGGTTGGCTATATTGATTTCTATCACCTCGGTCATCCAGTTCTTCCGAGCATATTCCTCAAGGTAAATAGCAGCGGCAACTCCAACAGGAAACGAAACCATCACGGTGGTTACCACTATCCACACCGACCCTACCCATGCTGACAGAATCCCGGCCTCTAAAGGCTTTCTGGATGGAAAACTTGACAAAAATTTCCAGCTTAACCTTGGATACCCTGTGGTAAAGACATTGTATATGAGAAAAATCACTATTACAAGACCAAAAACCGCAGCAAGAAAACCAATTACAGAAAAACACTTGTTAAATATTTCTGAATTTTTAGATTTATTCATAAACATATCTGAATTTCTTCTTTAAATGATAACTGAGGATATTTAACAAAAAAGTAACTACAAAAAGACTCATTCCGGCGGCAAAAATAGTTTTAAATTCTATTGTCCCGGTCGGTGTATCCCCGAGGCTAACCTGCACAATGTATGCAGTAACGGTCTCTATGGGAATGAGGGGGTTTAGCGTAAAGCGGGGCTGCTGACCGGCTGCTATGGCAACAATCATCGTCTCGCCGATTGCCCTTGATATGCCCAGAATAAATGCCGCCGCCACACCTGAAAGAGCCGCAGGGAGCACTATTTTAAAAGACGTCTGGAGTTTAGATGCCCCAAGGGCGTATGACCCCTCCCGGATACTTATCGGTACAGCCCTGAGTGAGTCCTCGCTTATGGAAAGCACCACAGGTATTATCATTATGCCCATCACAATGCCCGGACTGATTGAGTTAAAACCGGAAAGCTCAGGAATGATTTTCTGTAAAAACGGGGTAATTAAAAGCAGGGCAAAGTAGCCATAAACTACCGTGGGTACAGCCGCCAAAATTTCAATTGCCGGTTTCAATATCTTTCTTGTCTTTGCGCCGGCATATTCACTCGTATAGACGGCGCCGATAAGTCCTATCGGTAATGATATCAGCATAGAGATAAGTGTAGTTAGAAGGGTGCCGCAAAACAGTGACATAATCCCAAAGTGTTTATCTTCAAACAAAGGCGTCCACTGTGTGTCAAACAGAAAATCCCTGATTTTGACAACCATAAAAAACTCATAAGTCTCAAACACCAGGACCAATACAATCCCGACTGTTGTTAACACGGATAAAAGGGCGGACAAAAACAAAAGCCCCTCTATCAGCTTTTCTTTAAGCTCGTTGCTAAACAAAACTATTCAGACTCTTCCTTACTTTGCATTACGACAATACTAACATTTTAATTGTTACAACAAAGTGAAAATTATGTTACATTTGTGTTAACTAAATGATTCCTTGTTATATTGAGCTGTGTATCCTGAGAAAATGTTAAAGCGGATGTTTCTTTATTATGCACGTATTTTCAACGATTATGACAGATTACCAAGACAGATACTTTTATATGTGGGAGATAAGCCGTTAAATATAAGAAATGGGGGATTATTTGTTTGAGATTATCAATATAAAAAACATCAACTGTTCTGTTGCTTTTCATCAAAGAGTTGCCCTCTGAAAAAAGAGCAACCCAAACCTACGCAACCCTTATAGACATAATCGCCGGCAAATTCAGAGTACAAGGGTTTTCAATAATGTCACGACTGACGCCTTTCATCCTTAAAAAATTTTGTCCTTTTTAGGAATTTAAGTTATAATAGCAAACCATGAGCCGGACTAAAGTGAAAAGATAAGAGGAAGATATGGAAAACACACGAATAGGGCGGAGATTTGAAACCATTTTGAAAGAAGGAAAGAGGGCATTTATCCCCTACATAATGGCCGGGTGTCCATCTCTGGAAAAGACTGAGGAATGGGTTTTAAACTTTGCACGGCTTGGGTGTGACATAGTGGAGCTGGGAGTGCCTTTTTCCGACCCCCTTGCCGATGGTCCGACAATTCAGGCAGCAGCTGATATAGCCGTTAAAAACGGCATCACCCTCAGGAAAGTTCTTGACCTTGTTGCCGGATTACGTAAGAAGACCGATATAGCCATTGTCCTTATGACATACTTCAATCCGGTGTTTAAGTATGGGATGGAGATGTTTATCCTTGATGCCGTACAAAAGGGTGTGGACGGAGTAATAATCCCTGATTTGCCGCCTGATGAGGAACCGGGCTTTAAGGGACTTGCCCTTAAAAATAACCTTGATACAATTTACCTACTGGCTCCCACCTCAACCGGCGATAGAATAAAACTTGTATCACAAGCCTCCCGGGGTTTTATATACTATGTTTCCATAACCGGCATAACCGGCTCAACAATCAGTATAGGGGCTGAGCTGAAAGAGATGGTCGGAAAAATCAAAAAAATTTCCGGTAAACCAGTGGCCGTGGGGTTTGGCATAAAATCACCGGAGGAGGCCTCAGAGATAGCCCGCCACGCAGACGGCGTAATTGTGGGAAGCTCTATAGTCTCAGCCATGCTTAATGATGAAAAAAATCTCGAAAATTATATAATTAGTTTAAGAAAGGCTATTTAACAAGAGGAGACCCCTGTTTTGCCATGGTTTAAAAAACCCATAGATACACAGACGCATAGAAAAGTAAAAATCCCTGAGGGCCTGTGGGTCAAATGTACGCTTTGTAAGGAGATAATCTATCGCAAGGAATTTGAAAAAAACCTTAAAATCTGCCCCAAGTGTAATTACCACTTCCGTATAGGGGCAAAGGAACGGATAGCTCTTACGGCAGACGGCGGCAGTTTTGAGGAAATGGATTCAAACCTTACTGCAAACGATCCGCTTGAGTTTAAAGACACTGTAACGTACATGGGACGGATAAAAAGCAGCGAGGTAAAGAGTAATCTCAAAGAGGCTGTGGTGACAGGCCGTGGTGCGATAAACCGGCAGCCTGTGGTGCTCTCAATAATGGATTTCTCTTTCATGGGTGGCAGTATGGGCTCCGTAGTCGGAGAGAAAATCGTAAGAGCGGCTGAGCGCTCATTACAAGAGAGGATACCTCTGATAGTGTTTACATCATCCGGGGGTGCAAGGATGCAGGAGGGGATTTTCTCTCTCATGCAAATGGCGAAGGTCTCCTGCACAATAGCCGCCTTAAAGGAACAACAGATACCGTACATTACTGTTTTAACTGACCCCACCTTTGGCGGCGTAAGCGCTAGTTTTGCCATGCTTGGCGACATTATAATAGCTGAGCCCAGAAGCCTTATAGGATTTGCCGGGGCAAGGGTCATCCAGCAAACTATAAACCGCCAGTTACCGGAAGATTTTCAACAGGCGGAGTTCCTTCTTAAAAACGGACTCATTGATAAGGTTGTCCACAGGAGAGATTTAAAGGCCACTCTTTCCAACATTATCAGAATTCTAACTGCAAACCTGACTGATGGATTACGCTGAAGCTGTCAACTATCTATACTCACTGCAAAAACACGGGATAAAATTAGGCCTTCAGAATACTCGATGTATTTGTGCTCTTTTACATAACCCTGAGTCTGACGTAAAAATCATCCATATTGCAGGTACAAACGGTAAAGGCACAACTGCCAAAGTTATGCAAAGTATCCTTACCGGAGCCGGTTACAAAACCGGCCTGTTTACCTCACCCCATATGGTGCGCTTTACCGAGCGTATCACAATAGACGGTTCTGAGATTTCCGAAAGTGAGGTTGTAACCCTAACCGGTGTGATTTTAGACGCTCTTAGAGAGCACCCTGATATAAAGCCGACATTTTTTGAATTTGTAACAGCCATGGCATTTCTTTATTTTAAAAACACGGAGTGCGATTGGGTTGTTTTAGAGACCGGTATGGGCGGACGCTTTGACTCAACCAACGTTGTCACCCCTGCTCTTTCAATAATAACAACAATCGGTGAGGACCATAAGGAGTTCCTTGGCGATACAATTGAAAAAATAGCATTTGAAAAAGCCGGAATAATTAAATCACATGTACCGGTTATAGTGTCACCACAGCGGCCTGAGGCATTAGAGGTAATTACTGATGCTTGTATGGAAAACCAAAGCCCCATGCATCTATATGGAGAGAACTTCTCCGTAAAAAACCTGATGACTACCATGCAGGGAAGTACCTTTAACTACCACGGCAGGAGCACAATAAAAAGGCTGTTTGCGCCTGTTGTAGGCCACCATCAGGCAATAAACATAATCTGTGCCGTCAGGGCGTGGGAGTTACTGAGGGAAAGTGGTAAAATTAACGGCAACGAATATATGCTTAAAGAGTCATTAAAGCAAATTAAATGGCCCGGAAGGAACGAGCTTAACATCATTGACAACTTTCATTTTCTGTTTGACGGCGCTCATAACACCGATGCGTTAAGCCTGCTCTCTGAAACACTGTGGAATGTTTATTTAAAGACCGGCAACCCCGGCTCTCCCTACGACAGAGTAATTTTGATCCTTGCCACTATGAATGATAAGGACTGGAAGCATATGCTTGATGAGATAGTTCCCATAGGGGATGAGATTATCTTTACCGCCCCCTCTTATAGCAGGGCTGAAAAGCCGGAGAGTCTGCTCTCTGAGTGCACAGGGAAATTCAGTGCCAGGAGTTTTCATTTAACGGAAACAGTTGTCGAGGCACTCAACAAAGCAATGGATTTGTACCGTCCAGGTTCATTAATAGTAGTAACCGGTTCGTTTTATTTATTGGGTGAGGCTAAGGAGATTCTCGGTGAAAAAGCAAGCTTGAGGAGACTTTCGGAATCTCTATAAGGGAAACATTACTTTTGAGACATCACTGCTGCAACGGGCAACGCCTTTGTCTTAATCCTCTCTAACATGGCTCTTGAGCAAATCATAAAAGAGCGGATACGGCGGCATGGGCCGATTAGCTTTAGGTCTTTTATGGACATGGCACTCTATTTCCCTGAACTTGGGTATTACATGAACAACGGTACAGAGATAGGCCGCAGGGGGGATTTCTTCACAGCAGCAAATCTTCATAGTGCGTTTGGATGGGCCTTAGCAGGGCAGATTCAGCAGATGTGGGAACTAATGAAAAAACCGGAATGTTTTCATATTATAGAGTATGGCGGCGGGGGCGGATTGCTTTGTTTTGACATAATGCGCAGTTTGAAAGACAAGGAGATTTTTGACAGCATATCGTATGTAATTGTTGAACGAAACCCTTATTTTCAAGTTAAGCAAAAGGAAAAACTTACTGACTTCTCAAATAAAGTCATATGGCACGCTGATACGAAAGATTTCCCGCAGGTTTTGGGATGCGTTATTTCAAATGAGTTATTGGATTCATTTGCGGTTAATTTAGTATTTGCAAAAAAACACAAAATCGAGGAGGTTTTCGTTGATGAAAATTTTAAGGAAATTTTTTTCAGTCCATCCATAGGCGTATCGGATTATTTCAGGGAATTTAACATATCAATCCCGCTTGATTTAAGTGTTGGATACAGGACGGAAATAAATTTGGGTCTAAGAGACTGGCTTTTGGAGATTTCAGGATTTTTGTCTGAAGGATTTATATTAACAATAGATTATGGTTACACAGCGTGGGAGTACTATGCGCCGGAGCGAAACAGAGGAACACTTATGTGTTACCACAGGCATAGTGTAAATGAAAACCCTTATATAAATATCGGCGCTCAGGATATAACAGCGCACGTTAATTTCACGTCTTTAATGCAGTGGGGGCTCTTGATGGGCTTTGAGTGCTTGGGGTACTGCCCGCAGGGGACATTTCTGGTTTCTCTGGGCATTGATGAATTTTTAGCTGAGACGGCTCATACAGAAGATTTTCTTTTTCAGGCGGCAAAGATTAAGAGGCTCATTACCGGCGGCGGCATGGGGCAAAGCCACAAGGTAATGGTTCAGTACAGAGGCAAAGGAATTCCAGTCCTCAGAGGATTCTCTATAAGAAACAGTGTCTCATCCCTTTCGTTGTGAGGGGCTATTGTCTTTCCGCCGCCCATGTATTTATTTATCCGCACAGAGAAGCTTTTCAACCTCCGACTTTAAAACCGGTATTCTGTATATCTATTAAATACTTTCTCCTCAACATTTTTTAAGGCTATAGGTTTACTATAAAAATAAAGAGCCGCTAAATCTGATATAATCAAAATTTAGCGGTCCCTGCAAAATATCAGTATAGTCAGCTGATTATTGTTTATTCACAGACGGTTCAGGACTTAGTGATGCTTCAGGTTTTGTTGTAAATATATTTTTTATACTCTCTGAGATTCTGGCAAACAGCCCCGTTGGATTTGTACTTTCCGTGTATTTTTCTTCCGGTATTTGCTTGTAGTTTTCATACACGAAGGCTATGGCTTCCGGCTGCTCTGTCTTGTCATAAAATAAATTATAAACTAACACATAGAGCATTCCCAGCGGAGACAACAAGAGCGCCAACAGGCCGGATATCTTCCGTGCCTTTAGCATCTTATAAATAACCGACAGCACATAAGCGTTTTTCTTAAATCTGGTCGGCATTATCAACAGTCCCAGCGGAGACATCAGCAATGCCCTGTCTAATATCCTTTTATAGTATTTTTTCTGATAAGAGCTTGCCGTGCTGTTAAGAGTGCTCTGGTCCGCTATTTCAAGTTTTCTTGCCGCTATTTCCAAATATCTGAAAATGGTCGGTCCCTTTTCAGCCATCTCCCGTTGCACACAGCTATTTAGAACCTCTTCCAGCCCGCCGCTTTCAAAATTTGGATGTTTAAAGTACTCATTAAATCCATTTATTGCCCTTAAATCATAATCAGCCCCTATCCAGTTGTTTTTCTTTGCCAGCTCAAAACTTGGCGTGCCGGGGGTTGGGGAGTATATTGTAAACTGATAAAACGTAGCCTTAAGTGAAAAGAAATAGTTTATATCATCCTGAATGTTTTCCGGTGTATGGAATGGAAATCCTATTATAAGAGAGGCGATAGTTGAAATCCCATTTTCATACAAAGACTGGAACATTTCATTCATATTAATGTCTCTTAATTTTTTGTGTTTAAACTTAAGAGACTCCACGCCTATCCAAATGTTTGATATGCCGATTTTTGCTAAATACGCATGGTCATATTGCATAACCGCCGCCGCTGAACCGAAACATCCTATTGAGACAGGGAAATCATCCACACCCTCAATTAGTGCTCCAAACTCTTCAACCAGTTTTTTGTCGCCTAAGAAGTTCTCATTAAATATATATACCGTCTGAACGCCGTTTTTCTTTAATGTTTCATAGTTGGCCGCTCTGTGGGTCATTATAAGGTCGTAGAGTTCTTTGCCGCTTTTTAATACCTTTTCATTTTTACAATCATAAAAATGCGAGGTTATACAGTACTCACATTTGTTCTCACAACCCATAGAGCCTACAATGTAAAGAGTCGTATCCATCTTAAAGCCTAAAACATGAGATGGCCTGCTCTCTATCAACGGGTTTAAAACCGGAGCATCTTCCTCACCCAGTAGTTTTCTCATAAATGTGACCCCGTCTCCGCGGCAAATATGCTCCAAGTCAACGCCGAAATAGGCTTCCGGATTTTCCATTGCCACACCGTAACCGCCTATGATTACTTCCGCTGACGGAGCGTACTGAGCGCTAAGCTCTATCATATGTTTAGCCTTCGGGTTTGTTGCCAGCACCGTTGTTATGGCAACGTGCGTATAACAGCCCTTTTTCAACTCATTAATATACATCTCTACGGTTGGATATTCTAAGACCACAGACGGTGTCTTAATATTTATTGACAGAAAATGCAAATTAACAAACGGATTTACACTTCTTATCTGAAACATCCCCTGATTTCTTGTTATATGAGCCAAAAAAAACTCACCCTGAACATCCTTGTGCCCGAATTGATCGTTTATTCCATATGGTTGAAACGGAGATACAAAAAGAATCTTATTTTTTTTCATTTTTTACCCTTGCTCTTTTATTTTTTGTTTTTTTGGATTCACAAGACCAGCACAAAAGGAATCTGTATCCAAACATACCACTTCAGTATATACTTAATTTGAAATAAATGTAAACATACCAAAATAAAATATTTTTTTCCATTGCATAATTCTTGTATAATAAAATTAAAAAGGAGTTAAACTAAGCTGAAACAAAAGATTATAAATCTGAGGAGAATATCTGCAGCCGCCGTTTTTTTTATTCTTTTATTCATTGCGGCCGCCTTGCCCCTTAAATCAACTGCCGCAGAGATAGCCTCCTTTGATGTTTACACTGAAGCTATGCAGATATTGAAAGAGGTGGAAATTATAAAAAAACATTTTAAAATTAAAACATCCGCCGAGGTAAGAGATTTTAAAACAAACATACAACCCCGCAATGTCTGGCAGATGTCTTATGCTGTTTACTATAAACTTAATTTATTAAGAAAAAAGAACGGCCTTCCAGGTCTTTCAATTCCCATAATTGAACCGGTTATTAATGTTGACCCGGTGCTTGTGTATGAGCAAACCCAAAGAATCCTGACCGAGTTTAGCATCTTTAAACGCAGGATGGGTATTACCGAGAAAGCCACTGACCGGCAACAGTACTCCGATAAGCATCCCATAGATGTTTTTAATCGTCTTCATCAGGTATTCTTAGAGCTTGAGCTTGTAACGGAACAGACGGTTACTCCTGACTACACATTTGCACAGAGCATGATAATTCTCGACGACATCAGCCTGATGGTTAATGAGTTGGGTTTAAATGATTCTACGATACCTCCTAAGAGGCTTCCTGATGCAACCCCTAAGGAAGTGTTTGACACTACCTATGCTTTAATGGAATATGTCCAGAAACTTCAAAAATCTGTGGGAATTGAAACTGTGGATTTCTCTGTTTTCAGGGCTGAACATACAAAACCATCCGATGTGTTTAATCTACAGCTGATGGTAATCTCAGAGCTGCAAACGTTAAAAGCGTATCTGAAGCTTAACATATATATAACTCCTGCAGCTAAAACATATAAAAACAAAATCCCTGCAGATGTGCTTCAGTTGATGGGTTGGTCTTTATTGAGAATTCAACTTATAAAAACAATTAAATAAGGTAAAAACGGCGGCTTTTGTGAAATCGTTTATAAAAGAGTTAATAACTGTTTTTTCCAGTCTTGGCATAAAGAAGAAGATAGTTATTATTTTTGTTTCAACGACCCTGCTTTCAACTTTGGCAATCGGTTATTACTCCTATGAAAATGCCCTGAGGGGTTACACTAACAACGCCGTTTTAACAAACGAAATCAAAGCCGTAAATACAGCAGGTAATATTGAACATCAGATAGACACCGCTAAATCAGATTTAAATTTTTTAGCAGGCAGTGTTTTTATTGAAAGATACCTGCACTGGGAGGAAATTGGTGAAGAGACAAAGATGAGAGAATGGTATAAAGTCTCCATAAGTGTTCTCAATTCATTTGTAAAATCAAGAGGTATTTATCACTCCGTGCAAATTATCGGTCATGACGGCAGAGAAGACATCCATATTACTTTTGATAAAACAACTCAGACAGTAGTTCAGATTGCAAAAATGATACATGAACAGAATTTGGAAAATTTAATTGACACCACGGTTTTTAAAGAAACGTTGTCTCTGAAAAAATCTCAGATTTACACCTCCGATATAGAATTAGCCAAAGACCGCAACATGGTAATAAGGCCCTACACGCCTGTAATTGTCTTTAGCACACCTATTGTGGATAAAAACAACGTTACCCGTGCCGTAGTTATACTTTCGTTGTTTGCAGATGAGATTTTAAAAACAATTGATGCCGCCGCACAAAGCACAGGTAGGGAGCAGGCTGCACGTCATACGGATTTCTACCTTTTTAACAGTTCAGGCAGATACCTTTACCTTGAAAACAGGGACAGGCTGTGGGAGGAGCTGTTAAACCAAAAAACGTCCTTTAGGACAGAATTTCCTGAGGTATATAAGATGGCTGCCGCCGGCAAAAGCGGTAACTTTATGGAAGGCGGCTCAATTGCAAATCTTAAAAAAATAACCATTGAAAAGGGCGATGACTCAGCATCCTGGACACTTTTCACTGCAACTGATAAAAAAATCGCCTTAATCTCCCTGCAGCGTTTCAAGTATGCCTTTTTTGCGATTTTGATTATTGTGCTGATTATGATTCTTGTTCTGTCAAAAAGATTTATATCCACACTCGTACCGCCGATTCTTGCAATAAGCAGAAGGTTAACGGCTCTGTCGCTGGGGCAGATTCCTGAGGAAACCATTGAGTATCTGCCGCGGGATGAAATCGGCGCCATGGTCAGAGCCTCAGACCGCCTTGTGCAAAACATGAAATCAACTATAAATCAGGCTAATGCCATTGCACAGGGGGATTACTCGCAAGATGTTGTGCTGCTTTCGGATAATGACAGACTGGGCGGCTCCCTGAACTTTATGACTAAAACCCTAAGAGATATTGCAGAAATTGCACAAACCATCTCCACGGGTAATTTCGCCGCATCAATTGAGTCAAAGGGAAAACATGACATTCTGTGTAATTCTATAAACCGGATGATAGAAAATCTGCGGGAAGTAGCAAATATCGCTTATATGGTCTCAGTGGGTAACTTCTCGCTGCAAGTAGAGGTAAGGGGCGAAAACGATATCCTTGGACATTCCCTGAGGGATATGATAGTAAATCTCCAAAATGTCGTGCATCAAGCCAATCATATAGCTGAGGGTGATTATTCAACTTCAATAATGCCCCTCAGTGCAAAAGACGAGCTTGCCTCAGCCCTTTTACGTATGACTGAAACCCTGCGGCAAAATAAAATTAACAACGACAGGCAAAACTGGATAAAAGACGGTGTTAACACCCTAAACACCATATTAAAAGGAAATCCCACTCTCATGGAAATTGCCTCTAAGGCCATTGACTACGTGGCCGCCTATACGTCCTCAGCAGTGGGAACACTTTTCATTTATGACTCTGAAAACAGGCTCTTTAAACTTTATGCCTCTTATGCTTTTGTTGAAAGGCAAGAGCTCTCCAATGAGTTTAGGCTTGGTGAGGGAACGGTCGGACAGGTGGGACTTCAAAAATCCCCTATACTGTTACGAAACATAAAAAGAACCCACTCCGTAATTACAACCGGAACAACGAGTGAACCGCCGCTTAATACCTACACTTTTCCACTGCTCTTTGAAGAGGAAATACTGGGGGTTATTGAGCTTGCCTCTCATGAGGAGTTTGACAGCCAAAAACTGGAGTTTTTAAACCTTATCGGCTCCACTGTTGCCAACTACATTTTCCTGTCCACTCAAACAGACCGGATACGTGACCTCCTTGACGCCTCACAAAGGGCAAACGAGGAACTGCAGATACAAAGCGAGGAACTTGAACAGGCCAATACCCAAATGGAGGAGCAACACCAGCTGCTTGAGTCTAAATCGGAGGAGCTAAAACAGAGAAACTATCTTTTAATTGAAAAACAGGATGAGCTTAGCAAAAAGACCAGGGAGCTTGAACTTGCCAACAAGTATAAATCCGAATTCTTGGCAAACGTTTCACATGAAATCCGCACCCCGCTTAATTCGATAATTTTACTCTCTAAAATACTGAGTCAAAATAAGGCAGGAAACCTCAGTGCCGATGATGTTAAAAAACTTGATGTTATATACAACTCAGGTAACGATCTGCTGTTGCTGATTAATGACATCCTGGATCTCTCAAAAATAGAATCCGGTGTTGTAGCCTTAAACATTCAACAATTCCATAGTTCAAGATTCCTGAATAAATTTAAGGAATTGTTTGAGGAGCTGGCAAAAGAAAAGAAACTACAATTTAACATTGCAGATGAGTTGGAAACAGAAATAGTTTCCGATGAGGACAAAGCCGCTCAAATTGTGAAAAATCTTTTATCAAACGCCTTTAAATTTACAAAAACCGGCAGTGTAAACCTTACAATCAAAAGAAGCGGCGACACTAAGCGGCCTGTTCTTATTTCAGTAAAAGACACCGGCATTGGTATCCCGGCAGATAAGCTAAATGTGGTTTTTGAGGCTTTTAAGCAGGCTGACGGTTCAATAAGCCGTGAACACGGAGGCAGCGGCCTTGGGCTTTCTATAAGCCACGAGCTTGCCACAGTCCTGGGCGGCACCCTTACCGTTAAGAGCCGGCACGGCTCTGGAAGCGAGTTTTTCCTCTGCTTACCTCTTAAGTTTGAAGGACGTACAGAGTCTGTCAGGCAAGTTACTGTAGAGAGAAGTCCCTCCGTTGAAATAAGCAGGCCTCTGCTGCCTGTTAAAGACTCTGTGCCAAGAAAAAACCAGCTGGATGACGACAGGGATAACTTGCAGCCAGGTGACAAAATCATCGCCATAGTGGAGGATGATCTTATGTTTTGCGAAATCCTCAGAGACAGCGTCCGTGCAGGTGGTTTTAAAGCCATCACTGCATTAACCGCAGAGGAGGGACTCAATGTTGCCCGTAAATACAATCCCATGGGCATACTTCTTGATTTGGGACTGCCCGACACAAGCGGCATAGAGGTTATGAAAGAACTTAAGTCCAACCGCTCCACTATTCACATTCCCATACAAATAATCAGCGGCAGGGAAAAGGACGTCTATCTGCAAAGCCTGGGAGCCATCGGTTTTACCGCTAAACCCGTAACAGATGAGGACATAAAGAAGGCCATAGACCATATAGCACAATTTTCAACTAAAACCCCCAAAGATTTGCTCATAGTTGAGGATGAACAACACCAGAGGGAATCCCTTATCGAGCTGGTGGCTGACAGTTATGTTAGAGTTACGGGAGTTTCAGGGGCGGAGGAGGCAAAGGTTGAATTAAAAAAAGAAATTTATGACGCGGTAGTTGTGGATTTAAAGTTAAAAGACGGCAGTGGAATTGAGCTTTGTAAATTTATACGGGACAATGATTTTGATGTGCCTGTTATCGTCTATACCGGCAAGGATATAACACCGGAGGAGGATGCGCAGCTAAGGAGGTTTTCTCAAAGCATAATAGCTAAAACTGCTAATTCCTATGTACGGCTAAAGGAGGAGGTATCGCTGTTTTTGCACAGGGTGCATAAGGACTACGCAAAGGATATACCGGCGTTAAAGAGCGGCGGAAAAATGCTTGATGGAAAACGGGTATTGGTTGTGGATGACGACTCTAAGAATATATTTGTCCTCTCCGCCACACTGGAAAGCCAGGGGGCCGAGACACTTATTGCGGTAAACGGACAAAAAGCCCTTGATATTTTACAGGACAACTTCGATAAAATTGACTTGATTCTTATGGATATAATGATGCCCGTAATGGACGGCTTTGAAGCTATGAGAGAAATACGTAAAAACCCTAAAACAGCAAAGCTGCCCATCATAGCCCTTACTGCCAAAGCAATGAAAGATGACAGAGACAAGTGCATCGAGGCAGGAGCTGATGACTATATTTCAAAACCGGTTGATTATGACCAGCTTTTTAACCTGGCAACAGCCTGGACCAATAAGGCTAAATCGTGATAGGGAAAGAGGTCATAGTGATTGTGTGATGTAATACCAATTTTCTTTTCACTTCATCTTCCTTCTCATACCAAGCTGCATTCATTCGATTAACTTTGTTGGCTTCGTCGAAAGCTCCCAGTCGCCTGTGTTTACTTTTGACTGCTACTTGGTATCATGCACTCTATCTCTGCTTTTCTACTTATTTCTTATAAATTCATAAATATCGAGATAGTGTTTCCCCGGCCAGTTCCATGACCAATCGTAGTTCATAGCGTTTAATATAAGGTTTCTGAAATCGGAGGGGTAGGAGTACCAGAGCCCTGTAGCCCTGTGCATGGCGTGCTCAAGAGAGCCGTAATCAGTGCCGTGGAAAACGTAGCCGTTTCTTTCGTTAAACGGCCTGTCTGAGTGATTGGCGTCAAAGACTGTGTTAGCCAGGCCTCCGGTACTTCGTACTATTGGAATCGTGCCGTATTTCATGGCAATCATCTGGGTAAGGCCGCAGGGTTCAAACAGACTGGGTATCAAAAGCATGTCGGAGCCTGCGTACATTAAATGCGACAGCTCATCATTGTATCCGATTTCCAGATGGCAATCGGGATTGTCGTTAAGTTGATGTTTTATGTGGAGAAACTCATCATTAACGGCTCTGTCGGGACTTGAGCCGAGTAAAATAAACTGCCAGCCGTTTTGGATAGCGTAATAGAGGGCGTGCTTTATCAGATGCACTCCCTTTTGGTGGTCCAACCTGCCGATTGCGCAAATTATCGGTTTAAGGTCCTGCCTCAGCAAGAGACGATGCCTCAGCGCCTCTTTGTTCTTATACTTATCATCTATGTTTGAAGTACCATACTTAAAGGGTATATGCGGGTCAATCTCGGGGTTCCACACATCGTAGTCAATGCCGTTTAATATGCCGCCAAATTTGCTCTGATGAATGTGCAGAGTATGCCCCATCCCAAAGCCCTGCTCAGAGGTGCGCACATCCCATGCGTACTGTGGTGAGACAGTGGTAACAAAATTGGAATATACAATTCCGCCTTTCATGAGGTTTATGGCGTGAGGGTTGTGGTCATCCTGCAGCCTTTCGTAGTTAATAAGTTTACCTGCGTCAAGACCAACCTCACGGAGTGCATATTCACCGGCTATTCCCTGATGTTTTAAATTGTGAAGTGTGAAAATCACCCGAGGGTGGCTCATTCCGATGTGTTGGTAAATTTCGTATAAAAGAACCGGCACAAGGGCTGTCTGCCAGTCGTGGCAGTGTATGATATCGGGGTTTTTACCGGCTTTATACATAAACTCAAGAGCGGCCCTGCAGAAAAAAGCAAATCTTTCGTTGTCATCCCCGTGGCCGTAGAACACTCCTCGGCTAAAGAAGTTTTTGTCTGAATGTGAATCTATAAAAAAACACTTTCTGCCGTGAACAAAACCAAAAAAAACCGTGCAATGAATCCATGTGTTGTAATATGGCACCCAAAGTCCATCATAAACAACTTGAAGGTCAAATATCCGGTCATACCACATGCAATCATATTTGGGCAAAATTATCTCTACGGAATTGCCTCTGATTTCAAGCTCACGCGAAAGCCCAAATACAACGTCTGCTAGCCCCCCTACCTTTGCTACCGGCGCTATCTCCGGCGTCACCATCACTATGTACATGGCTGCACTCCTTTAAATAATAAACTCGACACCATTGTAATTTAGCATATCATCACACAAAAAATCAGCACTGAATGATTTAAGATTATTTTATTGCAAAAGTGTTAATATAACGCCGGTATGGATATAAAGAGAATATCATTTATAGAGGTCAGGTCACCTGAGTCGTACATATTCAGAAGATTTCCCATTCCGCGTGTAGGCAGTGTTCTGCTGTCAACAATTTTAAGTAAAATGGGCTTTGAGGTAAAGGTTTTTATAGAAGACATATGCCGGCCTGACTGGAGTTTTGTTGAAAGCTCCGATGTTGTCTGCATATCAACGATAACCTCCACGGTTAGTACTGCTTACAAAACCGCCGCCGGATTAAAGAAACTCGGCATACCGGTAATTATGGGAGGGGCGCATCCTTCTTTCCGGCCTGAGGAGTGTCTGGGGTTTGCCGATTTTGTGGTGCGGGGTGAGGGTGATATAGCGCTACCCAAAATTATCAATTACCTGAGAACCGGTGCCCCTGATATTAGCACAATAGCCGGAGTCTCGTATAAGACCTCTGAGGGCACTGTTAAACACAATCCGTCAGGAGAGTTTATCCAGGACCTTGACTCTCTTCCCGATGTTGATTTCTCGTTAATTTATAAATGGAAGAACTCCAACATTCACCCAGTGGCCACAATGAGAGGGTGTGCTTATAACTGCCGGTTTTGCCTGGTCTCCCCGATGTTTGGCAGAAAGTACAGGTTTCGCTCTGTTAAGAGTGTTACGGATGAACTAAAAAGAATCGCAGCCGTATCCAGCTCGCCGTTGTTTTTTGTTGACGATAATTTTGCTGCCAACAGGACGCGGACAAAACAGATTATCCGCTTCATGCTTGAGGAGAGAATCACCCCCCGATGGTCTGCCATGATGAGACCAAATGTGGTAAAGGACGAAGAGTTACTAAGCCTTATGGCGCAGGTTGGGAAATTTACGGCATGTCTCGGTTTTGAATCAATCACGCCTGAGACTCTTGTTGCATATGACAAGAAACAAACCCATCAGGACAATATCGCCTCAGTAAAAGCACTCAAAGACCATGGGATAAAGGTTCACGGGATGTTTGTTCTTGGCGCAGACACAGACACGGTTGAAAGTATCAGGAAAACGGTTGACTTTGCCTCCGACTCGGGGATTGATTCCGTCCAGTTTATGATACTAACCCCGCTGCCCGGTACTCCCGTCTATGATGAGCTTCAAAATGCCGGCAGGATTCTTCACACACAGTGGGATAAGTACGACATCCACCACACCGTGTTTACACCGGCACAGATGACCCCATCGGCTCTGCACATGGAAACGCTCTATTCGATGAAAAGATTTTATTCATGGAAATATGTCTTCAAACGGATTGTAACCCTGGACCTGTTCTATGCGGCATTCGGAATATACGTAAAAAACATCATCCGCCATGCTGTAAAGGAAGCTAAAAAATACGTGACAGATTTTAAGCTGAAGTAAAGGACTACGGAGAGTTAAACCGCCGTATCACTCGTACAAATTCAAATTAACAAAATATAAACGAATACTCCTTCTACTAATTTTACAGATACCGTGTAGCTGGGATATTTTCAACCCTCCACAATTGCTTTTTTCTTATTTATTAACTACTTATACCAAGTAGCATTCATAGACGTAATATTAAAATTATTTAAATTAAAGCGACTAAACCTTGGAAACCGGGGGTCGAGGGGAATCATTCCCCTCGCAGGAAAGGGTATAAGGGGAAGGACAGAGTCCTTCCCCTTATTGATTTTACTTTTTTGATTGCAATAGCTACTTAACGCCATTTCTTACGCTGAACTTCCGGTATAAGGTAAAAATTTTAACAATTGACATGGTTGAACAAAAAGCGATTTGTTGATAATTAGAAAGCGTATCTGCTATTATGTATGATGAGTGAAGGAACGGGCAGACCCGACATTTTATCAAGGGTGGTAGCCAGAGCTGTGGACTTTTTAATTGTTATGGTGTTGATTGAACTGGTCCCGAGGGCTGGGTTTTACGTGGCGGTAATGTACTTGCTGACAGCGGACGGGTTATTTGAGGGGGCAGGTGTCGGCAAAAAACTGATGGGTTTAAGGGTAGTGTCACAGAGGGCTGAGGCCGGAGCCGCCCTCAGGTGCTCCATACTTAGAAATTTAACCATGGCGGCGGCACTTTTGCTGTGGCGGATACCGCTTTTAGGATGGTTTTTCTTTGCAGGAATACTTATTATAGAGTTTATAGTAATGACAGGCAATGCAGAAAGAAAGAGAATAGGTGACGAGCTTGCCGGCACAGTGGTTGTGTCCGTCATCGGTAAAATGGAGGTAAAATGATTTTTAATAAGCTCTTGGGGCTATTTTCCAACGATCTGGCTATAGACCTTGGTACGGCCAACACATTGGTGTATGCTAAAGGAAAGGGGATTGTTTGCGATGAGCCCTCGGTAGTTGTAATGAGGATGGATACAAAAAAGGTGATAGCGGTAGGGGCTGAGGCTAAGAGAATGCTTGGTAAAACACCTGCAAACATTATCACAATAAGGCCGATGAAAGACGGAGTAATAGCGGACTTTAACGCCGCCGGCGAGATGTTGAAATATTTTATAAAAAAGGCTCATAACAGAAAGAGTTTCGTCTCTCCGCGTGTAATAATAGGGGTACCGTCGGCAATAACTCTGGTGGAACAGCGGGCGGTAAAGGAGGCGGCGGAGGCCTCCGGTGCCCGTGAAGTATATCTTATAGAGGAGACCATGGCTGCCGCAGTAGGGGTGGGACTTCCCATTGATGAGCCCTACGGCAATATGATTGTTGATATTGGCGGGGGAACAACAGACGTGGCGGTTATTTCAATGGATGGCATAGTCTATAGTAAGGCAGTAAAGGTCGGCGGGGATAAGATGGATGAAAAGATTATAACCCACGTCAAGGAAAAGTACAACTTTATGATAGGGGACAGAACAGCCGAGCAAATAAAAATAGAGATAGGCTCAGCTTTTAAGATATCAAAGGAGGAGCTTTCCATAGATGTCAATGGGCGCGATCTTATCTCAGGGATACCCAAAACGGTAACTATCCGTGAAAACGAGATACGTGAGACCTTAAACGAGCCTGTGAGCATAATTGTGAGCACAATTAAACAGGCATTAGAAAACACCCCGCCGGAGCTTGCCTCAGATATTGTTGACAACGGCATTGTGCTTGCCGGGGGAGGGGCGCTGCTCAGGGGGCTGGATGAGCTAATCAGGCAGGAAACCAGACTCCCCGTCATCGTGCCGGAAAACCCGCTGACTGCGGTAGTAATGGGAGTGGGAAAGATGCTTGAGGATTTGGCGCTGCTTAGGAGAGTTGCCGTCAGTTAATGCTCAAAAAGCATCATACTCTCTTTTTAATTTATGTCTTTTTTCTTATTTCGCTTATGACATACCAGAGTTTTAAGGGGCCCTTCCAGCCGCTGTTTCGCCTGAGGTATCCACTTTTTTTTGTTAACGATGCTATCTCTACAACTTTGGACGTAATTAAGAAACCATTTGTCATTCTGTTTGCTCTTGAAAGGGAAAATGCCCGCTTAAAGATTGAACTAAACAAGCTGTTACTAAAAGAGCAGCTTTATGATGAGGCTATTTACGAAAACAACCGCCTTATCAGCCTTCTGTCTCTGAAAAGTGAAATAACAAACTATGTGACATCTGCACGTGTGATAGCCCGTCAGCCCGACAGATGGTACCACCAAATGGTGATAGACAGCGGCACAAGAGCGGGTGTAAAAAAAAACATGGCGGTGCGGACAGAGAATGGGCTAATCGGGAAAATCATTTTGTCTGAGCCCAACTACTCTACTGTGTTGCTTTTGACCGATGTGCACTCCTCGGTAGCTGTAAGGTTTGAGGACAACCGTACGGAGGCGGTGCTCTCAGGCAATGGCACCCAACTGTGCAGCCTCAAATATATCCCGGTAAGTGAAGACGTAAAGCCCGGCGTGGAGCTGGTTACATCCGGGACAGACAGCCTCTTTCCGTCGGGTATTCCGGTAGGAAGAGTTGTAAACGTAGAGCGTGCCGCCACCGGCATGTTTCATGAGATATCGGTAGAGCTCTTTGCACAGCCAATAAAAACTGAAGAGGTTCTTGTCGTCTCAAGAGAAGGCACTTAAATGAAAAAGGCGAGGGAATACCTTTTTTGGTTGTCTCTTACCGCTTTGGCTATGGCTGTTGACAGGGCTGGTTTTTTAAACTTAAAACTAAATTTAACTCTGCTCTTAGTTTATTATATGGGTATAAAGTGGCCTGAATCAAAGGCTTTTTTATGGGCCTCAGGTATAGGGTTTATAGAGGACAGCCTCTCACTTAGAATAATCGGCCCCAACATGCTTTCTAAAAGCTCAGTGATTTTCATAGCCTCTTTTTTTAAGACCGGCATCTTTAACTTCACCCCCTTGCTTAATGCACTTCTTAGTTTTGCTTTCACCATTGTTGACGGTGTTGTCGTTTATTCATCCTTATCTGTTTTTGATACCAGGCCTGTGGATATATCTACAGCCATTGACAATATAATGTTTCAATCCCTGATAAATGCCGTGTCAGGGTATTTTGTCATGCGAGAAAGAGATGAATAAGGAGTATTTTGAAGGATTTGCCGGTTTTACGGTTTATGTCATAATTACGGTGTTTTTTATACTTGCCGTAAGGCTCTACGTCATCCAGATATTAAAAGGCAGCGATTATCGTGAGGCTGCGGATTCAAACAGGGTTAGGGTTGTTATGATGCCCTCATCGCGTGGAATCATATACGACAGAGGGGGGGTGCCCCTTGTTAAAAATAAACCTTACTTTTACGCATCTCTTATTCCCGGGCACACTACGGTTGATACTGCCGGACTTGCCGCAATTCTTAAAACCGATGAGTCTAAACTTGCTGCAAAGATAAGAAAAGAGAAAAACAATATTTTTAAAACAATTGTGCTCAAAGAGGGTTTGTCTTTTAAGGAAGTGGCGGAAATAGAGGCAAGTAAGTCTGATTTTCCGGGCCTTATTATAGAAACAAGCGTGACGAGAAACTATGTTTATAACACCGTGGGCTCTCACGTTATAGGTTACCTTGGAAAACCCAATAAACAACAGATAGAGAAACTACAACTGGATGATATATCCCCTGAGACATTTGTGGGACAGTGGGGAGTGGAGCAGCTTTTTGACGCCACTCTGAGGGGAAGTGCAGGGAAAAAGATAATCGAGGTGGATGCTCTGGGCAGACAGTTGAAAGAACTGGAAATCATAGAGCCCAGCACAGGTGATGACATAACTCTCAGCCTGGATATAAACCTCCAAAGGGTAGCAGAGGAATCATTTCAGGATAAAACCGGCTCTCTGGTAGCTATAGACCCCCGCAACGGTGAGGTCCTTGCCATGGCAAGCCTGCCGTCTTTTGACCCTAACGATTTTGTCATGGGAATAGACTCCGAGAAGTGGGCGTCTTTGCATAAAGACAAACGGTATCCGCTTTTAAACAGGGCGCTTCAGAGTTCTTATCCTCCGGGTTCGATATTTAAAGTTCTCATGTCGGTAGCCGGACTTGATGACGGTGTGATAACACCTAAAACTCAGGTGGGCTGCGGTGGTGAGCTCCACTATGGTTCGTGGTCATTTGGATGCTGGAGCGCTCACGGTTCCGTCACTTTCCACAGAGGGCTGGTACAGTCCTGTGATATATACTTCTATGAGGTTGGCAGAAAACTTGGCATTGATAAAATAAAAAAATATGCCTCTATGTTTGGTTTGGGTAAAAAGACCGGCCTTGACATTGTAGGGACTGATGAGAGAGAGGGGCTCATTCCATCAACAACATGGAAACAAAAGACTATGAAGCAGCCATGGTTCCTTGGTGAGACCTTTGTAGCTTCAATCGGGCAGGGATATGTTAATATAACGCCGGCGCAGGCGGCGTTACTTTCAGCCATGGTTGCAAACGAGGGACTTCCGGTGCGTCTTAGCCTGATAAAGGGCACCCCCCTCCCTGATGAATCCAAACGGCTTAAAATAAAACCTGAGGTCTTTGCCGAGGTTAAAAGCGCCATGTACGGGGTTGTTAATGAGGATGGCGGAACAGGGGGCAGAGCACGCAGTACGATAGCCCGCGTCTCAGGCAAAACCGGCACTGCTCAGGTAGTAAAGGGCAGAGTAAAAACAGAAACCCTTAAACCACATCTCAGAGACCACGGGTGGTTCATTGCCTATGCACCGTCTGAGGAGCCTCAGATAGCGGTTGCGGTTGTAGTTGAACACGGCGGGCATGGAGGAAGTGCTGCCGCTCCTATTGCAAAAAACGTGATCGAGGCTTTTTTTAAAAGCCCATGGTATAAAAAACATGAGGCGGCAAAGGAATGAGTTTCTTTCAGATTAACAGAAAGTACCTTAAACAGGTAGATGCCCTCATGCTTATACTGCTGTTGGCTATTTCAATAATAAGTGTTATGACCATCTACAGTACCACACGGCCAATTATGTCCTCGGCAATACATCCCAACTACTATTTGAAACAATTGGTATGGGTGCTTATTGGGTTCATTGTTTTATTTATCGTTATGGTTTACGATTATTTATGGCTTCGGGAAGCGGGCTATGCCATATACGGCATTGGGATATTTTTACTTGTACTTGTGTTAGTTATGGGCAAAAGCGGTCTTGGTGCACAGAGGTGGCTGGATTTAAAAATTATCTCCTTTCAACCGTCTGAGATATTTAGGCTGATTCTGGTAATCGGGGTTTCAAAGTACCTTAGTTCCGTAAAAAGTCCGCTTGATAAGAGGTCATTTTTATTGTCTTTGCTTATCTTTGGAATTATTCCATTTATTTTGATAATTAAGCAGCCACATCTTGGTACAGGGATTATTCTTTTTACGACATTCTTTTTTTTAGCGTTGTCTAAGAAAATAGAAAAAAAACTGCTTCTAATTCTTATAGCAATAGCGCTGGTGGTAGTGCCCCTGGGTGGAAAAACCATTTGGAAGCATCTTAAAGATTACCAGAAAAACCGCATTTTAGCTTTCATTAATCCTGAGATAGACCCTAAGGGGATAGGCTATCAGATAGAGCAGTCAAAGATAACAATCGGCTCAGGGATGGCGTTTGGCAGAGGATTTCTCAAAGGAACACAGGGACCTCTTAAGTTCTTACCGGAAAAACATACGGATTTTGTATTTTCGGTTTTTGCCGAGGAGTGGGGATTTGCAGGGGCGATGATGCTCTTTGGCTTCTATCTTATTTTTTTTATCAGGGGGTTTGATACGGCAATAAAGGCAAAAGACGAATTCGGCAAATATCTGGCCTCGGGGCTTACCTTTATGTTATTTCTCTATTTTCTGATAAACATCGGGATGACACTTGGGATGATGCCCGTGGTGGGTGTGCCGATTCCTTTTATGAGCTACGGCGGCACATCGCTAATCTCTAATTTCATTATTGCAGGGATTCTTATAAATATCAGAATGAGACGCCTTGTTATGGTTTACTAGCGGCTTTGGTATAATAAAACCAAGTTGCATTCAAAAAAGTAAAATTAATAAGGGGGAGGACGCTGTCCTTCCCCTCATACCCCTTCCTGCGAGGGGAATGATTCCCCTCGACCCCCGGTCTCCAAGGTTTAGTCGCTTTAACTTAATGTTTTTTTTGGGATAGCTGCAATTTCTTTATATCACAATATCATAAAATGAATCATCAATTATAAAATCAATCACAAGAGCGAAGAGGTTTTGGGCGGGGAAATCCTTAAGTTTTATCAGGTCTTTTTCGGTAGTTATAATCAATTTGGCTGATGATGATTTAGTTTCAGTTAAGAGGGATTTAATCTCTGAGGGCTTGTAGTTATGATGGTCACGAAATATACGGAGTTTTAGGACATTTGCTCCTGCTGCTTTCAGTGAATCTGCAAAAGACTGCGGATTGCCTATACCACAAAAGGCATATACGTTTTTGCCGGTTAACATGGAGGCGGGTAATCGCTCACCTTGTGGAGTTATCAGGGAGGTTACTCCGTGGGAGGCTTTGTATATATGGTCTGTGATGTTTGGTATAGAAGTTCCGGCTAACCGGTATATGTCGGATTTAGCAGCAACGCAGGTAGTAGTGTTTTTAGTGAGTATGATGATTGATGCGCGTGAGAGTTCAGTAATTGGTTCTCTAAGCGGTCCAACGGGAAAGAGCCTTCCGTTTCCAAATCCGCAGCCGGCGTCAATTAACACAATATCTACATCTCTGTGGAGCCGCCTGTGCTGAAAGCCGTCATCGATTATAAACAGGTCGGCTTTCTCAGACATCACACCAGCCTCGTACCTGTCGGCGCTCTTTATGATTTCAACCCCTCTGAGGCGCAGCGCCATCAAATACGGCTCATCACCGGAGTCACTGTAATCAATAAGCGGGCCGTCCCCTTTTGAGACAAAAACAGGATTCTTAGCCCGCCCTCTGTAGCCTCTTGTTAATATACATGGCGAGTATCCGAGTTTTTTTGCTTTTTCTGCAATAGAGATAACAAGGGGGGTTTTACCGGTACCGCCAAGGGTGAGGTTTCCAATGCTTATAGTTTTATGGGGAAGTCGCCGCTGCTTACGTAATCCGTTCCAACGGCTTAACCGGTATCCCATGTAGTAAATGTATTCGACAGGGTTCATGCTCTACAGCAGCAGAGGATCAGTGAGCGCCGCCTCTTTAAACCCTTTAGCTCTGATTATGCAGCTTTGGCAATCTCCACACGGGCTGCCCTCAGCACTGGGGTCATAGCAGCTTAAGGTAAGAGCAAAGTCAACGCCAAGGGAGGCACCGAGTTGAATAATTTCAGACTTTGTTAGGTGAAGCAGGGGCGCATGGATTTTAAAAACAGAGGTGTGCTCAACACCGGCCTTTGTTGCCAGATTAGCCATAGCCTCAAAAGCCCTCAGATACTGTGGGCGGCAGTCGGGGTAGCCGCTGTAGTCAACAGAGTTGGCGCCGATAAAGATATCTGCGGCTCCGACGGCTTCACTCATAGCAAGGGCAAATGAAAGAAAAATTGTGTTTCTGGCAGGCACGTATGTTACCGGAATGGTCTCAGAACCGGTATGTGTCCCTTTAGGAACAGCAATATCGGAAGTAAGGGCGGAGCCGCCGATTTCTCTCATGTCAAAACTTAAAACCGTGTGTTTTTTAACATTAAACAGGGCGGCAATTCGCTTTGAAAACAGGAGCTCTATCCGGTGCCTTTGGCCGTAATCAAAAGACAGGGCATGGACGTCATAACCCTCAGAGATTGCAACGGCAAGGGTTGTAGAGGAATCCACACCGCCGCTAAGAAGAACTACCGCTTTTTTCACCGGTTTCTTTACCGACCCTGTGTTCGTCACCTTTGAGAAGGTTTCGTATGTTTTCCCTGTGTTTATAGAAAATCAGGAGTGCCAATATGAGGCTGAAGTTGAATTTACTAAAAGTCCAGCCGTATATAAAAACGGTGGCAAATGGTAAAAGAGCAAATGACACAAGTGCCGAAAGCGATGAGTATCTTGTGATTATCACTGTGATAAGCCACAGTAGTATAACAAACACACCGGCATAGGGCATGAAAATAAGAGTGGTTCCAATGCTTGTTGCAACCCCTTTGCCACCTTTAAATTTCATAAAAACAGAAAAATCGTGGCCTAACACGGCAAAGAGCCCCATAAGGGCAACTGCAATATCGCTCTGTCCGGTTAGATGTCCGGTTAGCACGGCAGCAGAGCCCTTAAGCAAATCGCCAAGGAGAGTAAAGAGGGCTGCCCCTTTTCCAACCGTTCTGAGCACATTAGTGGCGCCAATGTTGCGGCTTCCAACTTTTGTTAAATCCACACCCTTAGCTTTGGCAATTACCACTCCAAATGGTATAGAACCCAACAGAAACGAAAGCAGCAGATATAGTACGATCAAATTTTCCTCCAAAACAAAACAGTATATTGGATGCCTGAAACAACGGCAAGAAACACTGAAATCCATAAAAACATAAGTCCCGGGGTGTAGAGGTTAATCCCAAGGAGGTTGCTCTCCACTATCATACAAAGAATACCTGCTATCTGCGCTCCGGTCTTAAGTTTGCCGCCCATCTCCGCCTTTATTACAATATCCTTCGACAGAGCCACAACCCTGAGAGCTGTAATAAGAAACTCCCTGACAATAATAACTACGGCAGGCCATATGGAGAGAGAGCCCATGTCAACAAGAAGGATTAGAGCTGCTATGACCAGAAACTTATCTGCTATCGGATCCATAATTATCCCAAACGTTGTAATCTGTCCCGAACGTCTTGCCAGATAGCCATCTAAGAAATCTGTAATCGCAGCCAGTGCAAACACTGCCGCCCCTGTTACCGGATATGCAGGAGTTACATACAAAAACACGGGGATTAGTAAAATCCTGCTTAATGTCAACGCTGTAGGAATGTTAAAACGTATTGTTTTAACTTTAATTTCCTCTATTTTGATTTCACTTGTCTCTTCCATATCACCATTGCTCTGCTGAGATTATCTGTTAGTGATTATTGAGCAAATAATTTCTATTATACGAAAGATTTGCACGAAAAAAACAGATATGTTTAATTATTATACTCTTGAAAAAAATAGCAAATAAATATAATCTTCATTTGATAAGTTTTTTTTGATATAGGCGATTATAAAAGCGGATTTCAAAAAATACATTGGGGAGGCATATGTATTAGAGGAGTTTATTTATACTTTATGTTTTAACCCTTCTTTTTCTTGACAGTACCTTGTTGTATGCTGATAATCTGCTTATATTAGGTCTTGGGAGGTTCACAGATCAATGCCTTATAAGGTAAGCATTCATACTAAATACGCTTTAATCATCTGGCTGATTTCTATAATCCTGGTTTTTATTATGCTTTCAGTTTTTTATTTTGTTGCGCATAAAGACGCCTTATCTCTAAAAGCCAGTTTACAGAATCAATATGTAAGTAACTACGAGCTGGACCATGAAAAGAAGATAAAACAATTGTCGGGATTTTTGTCTCATCTTTTTTTTGACTTACTTTACGAGCTCAATATAGAAGGGATGGATCAGTTTATAGAAAAAATAAAATCCGAAATGGATGTTTCAGCAATAAAAATAGCGGATTCAACCGGAAAAGTTCTGACAGAGGGCACCTATGAAAATGCCTCACCCGGCTCTTATATAGATATCTCAAAACTACAACCTCCGAACGCTTTAGCACTTGTAATCTCAAAGACTACTACAGGGCACATGGTTTTGTTTCCAATAGGATTAAATAAAAACACTATAGGTTACGGGCAGGTGGAGTTTTCCGATAAACCGCTGGCAGATTTTTTATGCAAACAGGATGAGATACTAAATGAGGGATGGAGCGCCTTTAGCAGCAGACTGTTTCAAACCGGTTTGATAATCCTGTTGGTCGTTATAGCTGTTTCCATTATATTTAGTGTGGTACTCTCCAGAAGGCTTTCCGCCCCATTAAAAGAGCTTCAAAATGCGGCTATGGCTGTATATAACGGGAAAAAATCCCAACCTATACCAGTAAGGGGCAATGATGAGTTTTCTAATTTTATCAGGCTGTTTAATGAGATGACGGCAAAAATAGCAAATTACACGGAAGAGCTTGAAATAAGTGTAAAGGAACGAACGAGGGAGCTTGACGATAATACCCAGATACAACAGGTAATAAACAATATACTAAAGATTGCCATAGAGCCCACGCCGCTTAAAGAAAAACTTCAAAATGTTTTATGACAGTACATTGTAGGCAGGCACAGGTGTCCACTAAGTTTTAACTGCAAAGAGATTTCGGTAAAGCATCCTCTAAGGTCCATTTTATGTTATCCTCTATTATCTGATATAATGTGATTTTATAACACATCAAAAACTGGAAAAAGAGAGAGATAAAAAGTGAGAGAAATATATAAAGCGGAACAATTTAAAGAGTTCATGGAAATTCTCAGCAACAGAGCTCAGGGGACTGACTCAAATGTGACGGAGGTGGTCAGTGAGATTATCAAAAATGTAAAGCACACCGGTGATGCGGCACTAAAACAATATACGCAGCAATTTGATAATGTTAAGCTCGATAAAATAACAATACCGGAGAGTGTTATTGAGCAAAGTGCCCGGGCAGTGGAAACAAAAATTGTAAAAGCACTAAAACTTTCCATAGAGCGGATAAGGCGTTTTCATAAGAAACAGCGGGAAAAGAGCCGGCGGTATTGTTACAAGGGCGCTGAGTTAGGGCAGTTGATAAGGCCCTTACAGCGCGCAGGGGTGTATGTGCCGGGGGGCAAGGCAGCCTATCCTTCAACTGTGCTTATGAATGTAATCCCGGCGCAGGTTGCCGGAGTGCAGGAGATTGCCCTGTGTGTGCCCACGCCGTGGGGAGAGCTTAACCCATACGTTATGAGAGCAATCCTTGAGTTGGGAATAACTGAGGTATATTCCGTGGGAGGCGCTCAGGCTGTAGCCGCTATGGCATATGGAACTGAGAGCATAAAAAAGGTGGATAAAATTACAGGCCCCGGAAATATGTACGTAGCCGAGGCTAAAAAACAGGTTTTCGGTGTGGTTGATATAGATATGATAGCGGGGCCCTCTGAGATTCTAATAGTGTCGGATGAAGGCGGCGACCCTGAATTTATAGCTGCTGATTTGCTTAGTCAGGCCGAGCACGATGAAATGGCCTCCTCTGTGCTGATAACGACCTCAAAAGAGGTGCTTGATAATGTTAAAAAAATATTAATAAGTAAGCTGGAGACTTTAGAAAGAAAAGAAATAGCACAGAAATCCCTCAGTAATTTCGGAGCGCTGGTTTATGCTAATGATTTGAAGCAGGCGTTTGAGTATTCAAATGAGATTGCGCCGGAGCATCTGGAGATAATGGTTAAAAACCCTGATGAGTGTCTGGATAAGGTTAAAAATGCGGGAGCGGTGTTTTTAGGAAAATTTTCAGCTGAGCCTCTGGGGGACTATACAGCAGGGCCAAACCATACGCTTCCCACAAACGGTACATCACGGTTCTTCTCGCCCCTTGGTGTTTATGACTTTATAAAGCGTACAAGTTATATAAAATTCTCGGAGACCGGCTTTTTAAATATTGCCGATGCCGTATATGACCTTGCCACTTGCGAGGGACTACACGGCCACGCCGACTCTGTGCTGGTCAGAAAAAACCGCCTTAAGGTGAAATAGGAGATTTATTTGAAGTCTGAGGGATTCGGCAAGTCAAGCCGTTTACAAACAGGTGGTTTAAAGTCTATAGAAAACCCCGCCCTGCAACTGAACGAGGCATCGGGCGGCTGTAGCGGTGACTTATCGGTTGTTTTAGGGGAGGGCAATCTCAGCCTTAAAAATAATAAACGGAATCATGCACATCACTATAGAAAGCTCTGATAGTTTGGAGGGCGGCCTTTGGCAGTGCCCTTTTGCTGAGCTGATTAAGCAGGAATACCAAGTTGCATTCATTCGATTAACTTTGTTGGCTTCGTCGAAAGCTCCTTGACGTACGAGCATAGTACGCCTGTGTCGCTTTCTCCTTGCCGCCTCGTTACTCTTTTGACTGCTACTTGGTATAAGCTGTTTTTCACGGAGGAATTTGATAAACCGCTACGGAATACTATCTAATGCACGCTCTGCTGTTTCAGCCGTCAGAGCATACCGGCTCAGGAGTTTTTTTTGCATACTCAGCGTCAGCATTGCCATTGCCTCGATAACCGCCATAGTGGCCGCAGTGGAGGGTGCGTATAAAAGCGCCTATGAGCTTGTTGATAAATTTGGTCCCGATACCGCCCTCATTATAGGTGGCGGAGAGGTTGCCAAAGCAGCAGGGTACAGATATAAAACCCTGACGCTTACCGATTCTCAGGCAATCCGTGACGCTTTTATGACGGCCTGGTTAGTCCTTCCTGTGGTTATAAAACAGGGAACCGGTGTCTCACACGGCAGTAAAAAACACCAGACTCTGGTTCTGGGCTCATCGGAGGACTACAGCAGGAGCTGGAGCTGGCCGGTTGAAGAAGGCTCTGACTTTACGGCGGATGATATTGTCTCAGGAGCAAGTGTCTGCCTGCTCGGGGTAAAAGTTGTCCGTGAACTCTTTGCAGATAAATCCCCGGTGGGGCAGACCATCCTGGTTGGACAAATACCATGTAAAGTCACAGGCGTACTTGCAGATAGAACGATCTCTCAGATGGGCTCCGACCTCAACGACAGAGTAATAATGCCCATTTCTACGGTTATGCGTAAATTACTTAATGAATCCCGCTACGTGTCGGTCATAAAGGTGCGCTTTGAAGATCAGGAAAATCTGAAATACCACATTAGTGAGTTAAGAGAATTCCTGAGGTCACGCCACGGTCTTAAAGAGGATGAAGACGACGATTTCAAAATAGTAAGCGCTGATGAGATAATATCTTTTCTGGTTGCTTTAACAGGCTCTTTAGTGGTTTTTTTAGGTATAACCGGTATAGTATCGTTAGTTGTGTCGGGGTTTGTGCTGGCAAATTTGTTTCTTCTTTCTGTTAAGGAAAGGACCCGTGAGATAGGAATACGAAGGGCTATAGGGGCAACAAAGAGAGATATTTTTACCATGTTTTTATTTGAGGCTACGCTGGTAACCGCACTGGGTGGATTTGCGGGTTTTTTTCTGGGAGTTATTGTATCTGAAATTCTTAATGCTGCAGCGGATTTCCCCGTCCATTTTTCATGGAAAGCCTTTGCAACAGGTCTTACCCTGTCAATTTTAACAGGCATTGTGTTTGGCATAAAACCGGCCGGAGATGCCGCATCCTTAAATCCCATTGAGGCAATACGTTGAAACCTCTTTGGCTGCGTGAGTATGCACCCGGAAACTTTATTCTTAACCTTAAAATTGCAGTGAAATCCCTGGGTAACTTTAAATTAAGAACCGCCCTTGCCATAATGGGCGCAGTCCTTGGATCGCTCTCAATAACCGTGGTATCAAACGTATCCTTATCGATGAAGATAAAAACAGAGCGGGAACTCGCCTCCTTCGGTAAAAACCTGATTGTAGTCAGAAGTGGGCAGATGAAAGGCCATGGCAGGCCAAATGTAATGGCTGACTCTCCAAAACTGACTCTCCTTGATGCCGCAGCCATAAAGGAGCAATCCTCATTTATTAAAGAGACGGCTGCCATTTCAAGCAGATCGTTTCCCGTCCGCTACGGTAATACCACGCTTCCCGGGGCTGTCGTAATGGGTGTATCTGAGGAATATTTTAAAATCAGGGACCTTAAACTCAGCAGTGGTGCCCTCTTTACACAAGCCCACTCTCAATCACTTCAGAGAGTGGTTGTCATTGGTTCAAACATAGCGGAGAGATTTTTACCAGATGGAGATTCCCTGGGAAAATACATATACATTCAGAGAGTACCATGTGAGGTTATAGGGGTGGCTGCGCCGATGGGGGTGGATTTTTCCGAGATAAATCAGGATAACCTCGTTTATCTGCCGCTTCAGACTTTTCTTAGAAGATTCACAAACACATTAAAGCTCACCAGTATTCATGTGCAAGGAGCTGATAAGACCTCAACAGAGCCGCTTAAGGAACAAATACAGAGGATACTGAAAGAGCGCCACGGCATAAAAGAGGGTGAGCAAAATGATTTTACTGTCTTTACTCTGAAAGATATAAGTCTGATGCAGGATAAAACGATCCGTATAGTTAAAATTCTGGGACTGTGTGCAGCAACGGCATCCTATTCGATAAGCGCTATCGGAATACTTTCCATAATGGCTTTAATGGTGATGGAACGCCGTGTTGAAATCGGAATAAGGAGGGCGGTGGGAGCCGGAAAAAAAGATATTGTGGCTCAATTTATAGTGGAGTCATCATTTATCTCAATAAGTGGAGGGCTTGCAGGGCTTATGCTCGGCATTTTGATAACAACAGGGATAAGTTATTTTTCGGAACTTCCCTTTAGTGTTTCTATTGAAGGGGTTGTGCTTGCACTAGTCTGCTGCACGTTGACAGGTGTAGTGTCAGGGGTCTATCCCTCAATGAGGGCACTAAAGATAGCTCCTGTAAATATTGCACAAAACTAAGACAAATCCGCCTCGCCGTGTTGACAGCCGCCTGTGCTGTGTGTTAGTCTCAATAATTAGGCGGAGCCGAAGTGGTGGAATTGGCAGACACGCAAGGTTCAGGGTCTTGTGGGGGCAACTCCGTGGGGGTTCGAGTCCCCCCTTCGGCATTTACTAAACCCTTGATAATGAAGAATAAATCCTCTCAAAACCCTTAAAAATACCGTCATACCAAGTAGCAGTCAAAAGAGTAACGAGGCGGCTGGGAGAAAGCGACCTCCCCTTACAGGGGATTCCCCTTTTAGAGGAGCGTACGTCAAGGAGCTTTTGACGATGCCAACAAAGTTAATCGAATGAATACAACTTGGGATCACCGGCTTTTTTATACTCTTTGCATAGCTTGCCCCAAACTTATGAACTTGCTATCAAAATAATTATTAGCCGGTTACCTTCTTTATAAACGCTTCTGTATCTTTTAAAGCGTCTTTAACCATACTCGTGCTGGTGATTAAGCCTCGATAATAGCCAGCTATATGCAGAGCGTCATAAAGACGTTCAAATTCCGTCAGAAGTTTCCCGTTACTCACAGAAAGATGTTTTTGTAAAGCTGCTCTGTATCCATCTACTGATTTAGGCAGTTCCTTTGAAGTAAAGCCTTTCCCTATTAACACCTCGTTAATAGCTTCAAGCATGGCTAAATAGGCCGTACCGAAAGCCTCCCTTACAGGCTTCTTGTCAAGGTAGAAGTTACCCTCTATCGGCGATTGACTCAATAATTCCTTTGCATTGGCCAAATACCTTAAAGCCTCTCCTGGTGTGTGTTTCTTCACTCGATGTGCCAAATAAATTACTCCTTAAGCTACGGTGCTAAGGCCGGATTTTTTATCTTTTCTATGAAACTGTTAATTTCCTGCTCTGTAAAAAGAGTTCTCTTTCAAAGTTTTTCCGGATGTAGCTCCCCCTTCTCTACTAATCGATAAATTGTAGCCCTTGAGATTGTAAACAGTGTTGCCACTTCTTTTAGCGACTAAAACTTCTCCACTCTTTATTTTTTCAAATATCATCTCGTTTTGTCAATACACCGTCACCAGAGACAGTCGCTAACCTTGATGTGTATGTTTTAGTCCGCATTGCCATTGGTATTACATTTTCTATCCTATATTATTCACCATAAACAGTGTCTATGCCCAGGGAAATTTTTTCTTCTTTGCAAGGAAAATATTGCCGTTTTTTTACGATTTTTCATGCCAATCCGCATTCAATCGTCTAATTCCAACTGTTTAGGCTGATAGTATCACAAAAAAAGCAAGTATGCATTTGGCATAAAAATTGCTTTACTTTTTTAAGGATACAAATTAGCTTGTTAAGCTAAAAGTGATTAAAAAAAATAAAGCTGGACGGGGGGGAAAATAATGGGTTTCGTTATTAACACAAATATAATGTCCATTAACTCACAGCGTAATTTAAAGAAAACTCAGGGACCGCTGCAGGATGCTATGGCTAGGCTGTCATCCGGGTACAGGATAAATTCGGCTAAAGACGACGCAGCAGGTCTTGCAATATCAACAAGAATGAGCACTCAGATACGGGGCCTGACCGTATCGGTAAGAAACGCCAACGATGGTTTGTCTATGGTTCAAACTGCAGAGGGCTCAATGGATGAAATAACCGAGGACCTTCAGAGAATACGAGAGCTTGGTGTGCAGGCAATGAGCGGCCAGTATGGAGTAACAGATATATCTTACATGCAGAAAGAGGTAAATGTACTTGTTGAGGAGATTGGTAGAATAGCTGAACAGACTAAATTTAACGGAGTGCGATTGCTGGCCGGTAACTTTGATTCGAGACTTCATACAAGCTTTGCCGCCAGTGATTCCCAGATAAGGGTACATATCGGCTCAATGAACACAGATGCCCTGGGCGGTCCCATATTTACACAAACCGGAAAGAACGGACCGCTACTGTTTTTAAAAGATATTCATACAGCGACCACAACAGGAGTAAACGGGATAGGTGATGGTGCTTTTGTAAGCGGCGCAGGCTTTGGCTTTCCGCCCAATTACAGCTTTACAGCCTCAAGCACAATTGCTTACACCGGCATATCATCACTACAGGTGGCGGATTCAACTACACAGACGGGTTTCAGGTCTCAGGCATCAAACGTTATAGCCATTATTGACTCTGCACTTAATTTTGTGACAAGTTCAAAGGCCGATATGGGCGCTAAGGCTAACCAGTTTGAAGCCTGCGTCAGAAACATAGACAACACACTGGAGACGACACAGGCGGCAAGGTCAAGGATAATAGATGCCGACTTTGCCTCAGAGACGGCAAATCTTACTAAGTCCATGATTTTACAACAGTCCGGCATATCAGTGTTGGCCCAGGCAAATTCGGCCCCGCAAAATGTGCTTGCTCTGTTGAAATAGAACAGTGTCTGTTGGAATTACACGTGCTATGGCTGTTGTTACAGCAGAGGGGGATGTCTTGACCTGTACAGAAACCTACTGTGTGCCGTCTATCTCCGCCGCTTTGGCATAATCGGCTTTAGCCTTATCGTGCTCCTTCATGGCGTCATAAACTAATGCCCGACCATGATAGCCTTCAGCAAATGCCGGATTTATCTCTATAGCCTTTGTGAAATCAGCAATGGCTTTGTCATAATCTTTTTTACTAAACCAAACCAGTGCGCGGTTACGGTATGCTAAAGCATACTTTGGGTTTATTTCAATAATTTTGGTGAAATCGGCGATGGCCTTATCATAATCACCCCTCTGCGCATAGTCAACTCCACGCTTGAAATACTCTACAGCAGTCTCAGGATTTGACTCGGAAGCGGCGGCAACAACAGCCATTGAAAAAACCACTATACAAAATGTAGCAAAGATGATTACTTTTTTCATAAATTAACCTCTGTTATTTATGGTCTGATATGTTTATCGAAATTAAAATCATAAGTGTTCCATGTTTTACAGGAGGGACAGCGGCCTTCCCAGTCTGTGGCCTCATGATTACAGTTTAGACAGTGGTAGGGGATTCTTAGTGCTCTTTTAAGCCCTATAATTTTTAAAAACTCAGCCGATGCCTTTTCACACTCACCTCTTCTGAGAAACAAACTGCCCTTAATCTTATGCACCTCCGAATAGGTGGATGTACCGTCAAAGGAGTTAAACGTATCCAGAGAATCGTCAAGCATCTCAAGACGATAGTAGAGTTTACCTAAAAAAAGTTTTATCGCATCAGCCCCGGGGTCATCAGACAGAGCATTTTTATAAATTCTGATAAGACGTGAAGGTTCACTTTCGTTTATAAGCAAATCCTCAAGCCGGGCAAGTATTATTAAAGAGTTTGTTTCTTTATAAACCTTTTCAAGGTAATTTATCGCCTCCTCGGTGTTGCCCTCAAGCAAAAACACCTCGGCAAGCCCAAGATGCGCCGGTATGAATGACTTCTCATGCTTTATTACTTCCTTAAAGACTTTTCGAGCTTTCTCAACCTCGGAGTTTTCCAAAGACTGCCTTCCGTATTCGTATTCGTAGCCGTGGAGGATTTTACCCTGTGTCTCTTTTTGGGGATCATTTTCAGGCAGATTCTTAATTATTGTCTTTTGCAGGTGCATAAGGTCATCCCAGCGGGACTGCCGCTCAAATATCTCACGTTTTTTATACAAGGCCGGAGCGTTATTGGGCTCTGTTGAGAGGATTTTATCGGCAATTTCCACGGCCTCATGTAAAGCCCCCTGGGCTATACGTACCTCAAGTGATTTCAAGAGAATCTCGATGTTACCGGAGTCCATGCTAAGTGCCTTATGGTAAAGTTCCAGAGCCTTCATCGGCTCATTTTTTTCGACATAAGTATCGGCTAACTTTATAATTGACGGTATATGTTCAGGATTTTCCTTTAGTGCATTTTGTAACTCACTCACTGCTTCCTCTGTCAGATTAGCTGAGGCATAGTTGAGAGCCTTTGAGTACAACACCTGCGACATCTCCTCCCTCTTACGCTTTTTCAGCGTCAGCCGTGACTGGATATAGTTTTTCGTATCCCTTATAAAGAAAATCACAAACATTAAAACAGCGCCGGCCACTGTGGATATAGCCATCAGGGCTATTAATGGAAGGTCATAGGCTACATCTTTTGTAAGATGTAATCTGACGGAATCGCTGTTGTATATGGCAAGGTAGAAGACCCCGCAGAGCATGGCCAAAAACAATAATGAGGTCACCCTGATCATCAGCGTGCAAAAGCTTCCTGTTTAGGAACTTCATCAAAGTAAACCCTGCGGGCGTCAAGCCAGAATCTTTCCAACTCGTAATACGCTCTTGCCTCAGGATTAAATATGTGAATCAGGATGTCGCCGTAGTCCAGAATTACCCAGCTGTAGTTTTTCTGTCCCTCTATGTGCAGAGGTTTGATTTTTCTTTCTTTCAGTTTGCTTTCCACACTATCGGCCAGAGCCTTTATGTGTGAGGTTGAGCCCCCTGTGCAAATAACAAAAAAATCTGCTATCGGAGTAAGTCCCCTCAGATCAAGTACAACCACCTCGTCACCTTTCTTCTCTGAAAGAGACTCAACAATCTCTTTTAAATGCTTTTCCGTATTTTCCAAATTAACCGCCTTCTCCGTTATAAATCAACATTATTTCAGACACCTGTCCATTATTTATACAATCCCTTATGAATTATATATGATTGCACGTTTTCAGGCAAGAGGTATTTTACGCTTTCCCCGCTGCTGATTAATTGTCTTATGCGGGTTGAGGAAATATCAATGGATGTTATTTTTAGCAAGAATGCCTCCCGCCGGCTTTTTAACTTAACTTTTACAACATTTGTGCTCTCCGGCTCTGATGACCTCTCCACAACATATGGGGATTGTAAAACTGCATTTTCATTCAGCGGCGGCCTGGTAAGCACTATGAAGTTAACCAGAGAGATAACAGTTTCAGCCTGATACCAGGCGGGAATATCTAAAAAGGAATCAAGTCCCAGTATAAAGAATAGATTGCAGCGGCCACCATAATCTTTAACTACCTCCTCAAGAGTGCACACTGTATAAGAAGGCCCTTCACGTTTGCATTCGAGGTCTGAGACCTCAAAGCAGCCGTTGCTTTGTGTGGCCAGCCTTGCCATTTCAAGTCTGTCCGTCGGCATGGCAAGCTCATGCTTCTTCAACGGCGGATTACAAGAGGGTATAAAAATCACCTTATCAAGTGAAAAGGCGGCCCTCGCCTCTTCCGCCGCCCTGAGGTGCCCATAGTGGACAGGGTTAAAGGTGCCGCCAAATAGTCCCAAACTTCTTAGGTTATCCACTTGTTAAATATTTTACCGGGCGCAGTAATCCTAATTTCTGTATAACTCCACTACCGAATTTTCAAATTCACCCAGACAGCTTTTTTCGTATCTGTCGGCATTCCAGTCGTTTTCCCAGCGCTCTGCGTCTATTAAAAACTTGTATTGGTGCTCTGTTTCGGCCTCTAATTCAACAGTAACGGAAAATACCCCGTACTTATCTTTTGTAAGCGGTGTAGCCTCGGTGTCCCAGTCATTAAAATCACCGGTTAAAGTTACCTTTTGGGCATTTTCTGTGGCCTCTTTAGGAAGCATAAAAGTAACCTTGCACACATTGGTGCCGGGCACATAGTTTTTTATTAATCCGGTTAATTGCGGCTCATCTGTGGTATCAGCGTCTTTAGCTGCGGTTCTGTCCTTTTCCCCTTGGGTATCTTTTGTCATATGGCCTCCTTAATGCCGGTTGTTATATCTAACAGCCTGTTTTATTGTACCACATAACATGAAAAAATATACGGAAAATGTATCACCAGAAATCCGGCATAGAAAATCCGACAGTTAACTTTGTTGTCTTGGTATAAGCTCTAAATTAATCTTAAAAACCCCAAAAAAATAATACCGGCATTACTAATTATTTTGATGGTGAATTCCGGACATATTGTAGCCTTACGATTTTTTACAAAATATCCCTTTTTCCGGAGAACCGGTTTTTCTATGTCGGATTTCGGGCAATTCTGCAGATTGAAAATTTATGAATTTCTATGGTACAGTATAATTTACGTATGGATCCTTCTCAAAAGGGAGGTTATGCAAAAATTCTGTATTTCAATGTGACGATAAACTAGGATTATATCCTCCGGAATCCTTTGAATTATTAGGAGGCAAAATAAATGGATAATTTGGTAAAAGAACTTTCAGAAGATTTAGATAAAGCAGATATCCAGCCCTATCAAATATATCAAGCACGTAATCAATTGCGATTATTTTCTGAAAAATATAAAAGTGAATTGTCACAGGAAGATGAAAAAGCAATAGAATCATTTAAAAAAGTCTTTTTCTTTGATGTCAGAGGACAGCACAATCCATCAACAGAAGATAAATCTCGTTTCTATACAAAAACAGGTGGGGATATTGAATTACAAGAAAATGAACTTATATTTATAAATGAAGTTTCCACTTTACTTAATCATTATATTATTGCACCTTTTTTGGATGATATTTTGATTGAATCGAAGGACAAATTAAAAAATTATAAAGGCATTAACGTCATTACTCTAGCACAAAGAACAATTGACCGCTATCTTATTCAAGTAACGGAACTTAAAAAGAAACCTGAAGCTGAACGGCCGGAGTTTTGGCATCTTGCCATTATGGATTCTTTGGATAGAGCCCTTGAATTAAGTTTGAAGTTCAATCAACAAGATAAGATTGTTCAGACTCTGGTAATTCTAAAGGAACTCGGAAAGAGTTTTCATTTGGCAATGGACTGGAGATGGTTGTTTCCTGTTGTTCAATCATATGTCCGCGTTATTGACAACAAAACATATTCCAGCCTTGTATCGGATAAGGAATATATAAAAAGTTGGGCTGAGGAATGTGCCAATGGATTTGCTAATGCTGATGGCTTATTACATCTAATATACTCCGCAAACAATTTATCGGCAAGGATCGGCAAATTGTTAGGAGAAGAGGAGCCGGAGAGACGAGCAAAAAATAAGAGTGTTGAACAAATTGCTATGGCAGCGCATCAGCGTGCAGAAAATGGCGATTATATATCAGCTTCAATAATACTGGACATGGCAATTATATTAGCGGAAGCAGGCGATGACCATGAAACCATGAAAAAGTTGTCCGCTCAGAAGACAAGATACTTTCAACAGGCGGAACAGGCAGGTCAATTCTCGAAACATGAATTTGAATTAAAATTAGGGGAAAAACAGACCAAAGAGTTTCTTACCCCATTTCGGCAAGCTGAATCACTTGAAAAAGCGATAGGCATCTTGATAGGTTATCCTGGTATTGTGCCGGATTATGATAGTTTGGAGAAAATGTTCACCTGTAATCCTCCTTTATCCAGTTTAATCGCACAGAATGTAATCATTGGTAGAATGGGAACTCAAATTGCTGGTGAGGGATTAAAAAGAACAGGCATTGACTTGCAAAAAAAGATTTTTTTGTCTAATCATGTTCAGATGAGGGCTCATCTTTTTTTGGAATTAGCTTTCCTATATTTAGAGAAAGAGAAAAATCTCAATGACACTGAATTTAACAAATACCTTGGTTCATGGAAGTTTATGCATCAGGAAAACAAATCAATTGTGGAGCATGGTGTAAAGAAGCACTTTGAAAAGGATTACATTAGTGCTCTTCATATCCTGGTACCACAGTTCGAGGGTATACTACGCAGGACATTTCATAATGCTGGATATAATGTAGTCGTGCCTGAGTATACAAAAGATGAAGGGATAAGCATCAAGGAACAAACATTTGGTGCTTTTTTAATGCGGGAGGATATCAAGAATGTTCTGGGTGAATATCTAAGCAGGCATTTTTATTTTGTTTTCTGCGATTCAACCGGATTAAATTTAAGAAACAACATAGCTCATGGCATTATAAGGCATGAGCTTTTAACTTCCGGAATTAGCTGTCTTGTTTTACATTGTTTTCTATTATTAACAAATTTAAAAAACAAGGATGATTAAACATGCGGACTTTAGAAGTTAAACCAAATACAAACATATTAACGCCTTACCGTGATATATCTAAGTACACATATGATATTGTGAATGTCGGAGATTTATTAAATTCCACTAAACCCTCAGTAGAAACATTAATATTTGATCAGTTAAAATACCTTTATACTATTACAAACAGATATCAGGTTCAAGGTTTTATATATATGAAGATGAATTTGCTTGAGGTGCTTAAGGAGGTACATTGTGAAATCAATAGAATTTTTAAGCATAACATTAAAGAATTAAAAATAGAACATTTTTATGATCCAGAAGAATATTTAGAAATGTTACTAGTAAAAATTGATACTGATTTGTCAATTGATGAAAAACTTAACTTATTAGATCAATTCGATTATGATTATTGGTTAAATAAAGATGTCAGTATGAGAAAGCTTATTATAGTGACGGTATAATTAATGATATTTAAATGGTCTGAGTATATTGAACTGTCAGAGCAGCTTATTAATAACGGAGAGAGTTCTGATATAAAGTCTGCCTATTATAGAACTTCTATCAGCCGATCTTATTATGGTGTTTATTGTATTGCAAAAGACAAAGTTGAAGAATATCTTGGAGATAAAGTTCCAAAAGGAGATTCACACACATTCGTGCATGACAAATTCAATTATTCATCCGGGAGAATAGCAAAAAAAATAGGATTAGATTTACAAAGGCTACACATAGAACGTAAAAAAGCCGACTATGACGCTTCAGAAATATTTGAAAAAGAACAGGCTAAAACAATATTGAAACAGGCTAAAAGCTTATTAAAATTATACAATGACCCTAATTTGAAAATTGACTCAAGACATTAAATATTTCATATTTTTAACTAGGTATAATGGATTCCTAGATTGAGACAATCAGTTAAGATAGAGCTGTTTGTAATCAATGGAGGAAAACAGATGAAAAATAGACGGAAGTTCAACAATGAGTTCAAGTCAAAAGTAGTGATAGAAGCCCTCAATGGCCAACGAATGGCAAATGAAATAGCTCAGGATTTTGGTATCCATGTGAGTTAGGTCAATGAATGGAAGAGGCATTTATTAGAAGGGTAATCGTTTAATAAACCCCATCTTCCCATAAAGCATCAAAGGTGTCATAATTGTGCGAAAAAAAAGGAGGCACAATAAACAAATCAAAGAGGGAATTACAACGGTGTTGAGTTTAATAAAACATACCTATAACCGCACCGGTCATACAGGAGGCGAGGGTGCCTGAGATGATGGATTTAAAGCCGAGGGAGATAATTACGTCCTTTTTTTCAGGGACCATCGAACTAAGGCCCGCAATAAGTATGCCGAGGCTTCCCAAATTAGCAAAGCCGCACAGGGCATAAAGCATAATGATGCGGCTTTTAGGGTTAAGCGCTTCCTCAGGCAGATTGGCAAGGTCAATGTAGGCTACAAATTCATTTAATATAGTTTTTGTTCCCATAAGAGAGCCCGCTGTCACAGCCTCAGTCCACGGCACTCCGATAACCCACACAACAGGGGCCATAATTAAGCCTGAAATCCGCTGCAATGTCAACGGCTCTCCGTAAAAAGACGGCAATAAAGAAGAAAGCCCATAGTTTGTAAAATGCACAAGCGCAACAAAGACTATGAGTGTGGCTATTATGTTTATTAACAGGCCGATACCCTCCTCCGTGCCCTTAACCACAGCATCCAGTGAGCTGCGTGCAGTCCGTGGGACGGTAATGTCACCGCTTGCCGGCTTACCAACCGGTGGCACCATTATAAAAGAAAACACAAGGGATGCTATAGCACTTATTACCGAGGCAAGAAGAATTTGCCCTAAAACATCCGGAATCACCCGGCCTAAAATGCTTGCATATAACACCATAACCGTACCGGCAATGCCTGCCATGCCTGTTGACATAACTGCAAAGAGCTCACCTCGTGACATCTCCCTCAAATATGGTTTAACAAAAAGCGGTGATTCAACCATCCCCAAAAAAACATTAGCCGAGGTACTTAACCCCACTGCGCCGCCTATACTCATGGTTTTCTGAAGGACGTAAGAAAACCCCCTCACAATGTATGGTAATATGCGCCAGTGAAACAGCAGTGACGATAAAGCACTAACAATCAGTACCATCGGAAGCGACTGAAAGGCCAGTACAAAGGAGCCCCCCGGTATCGTCTCGGCAAAGGGAAGTTTGCCGCCACCTAAGTAACCAAACACCAGTGTTGTACCGGCCTGAGTGGATTTCTCCAAAACCTGCACTGCTTTATTTAATAATTGAAAAAAAACTTTGAAAACAGGTACTTTTAAAATCAACAATACGAACAATACCTGAAGGATTATGCCTGAAATCACAGGTTTAAATTTTATCTCCTTTCTGTTTTCGCTAATAATCCAGGAAAAAAGAAGCAGTATCGTGATTCCAAACAACCCTCTTAACATGTTCACATTATCACGTTGTGTAAAATTTTAATTTGTTTTACCATAATTTATTTATATGCCGGAACAGAGTCTTTATTCTACCATTTTTATTAAATGTAAATCTCTTTAACTCTTTTTGCCTTAGCATTATTATGTCCTCGCCTGCCATAGTATCCTCCCTCTTCAAATGAGCATACTATGGACTATCTCTTTTGGACACTTTCACTTTGCTGAAATCCGGACATTTTCACTTTGCTACTATATATATCGGATTTCGGGTTGACTTTTTAAGCATAATTTTTTTAAACTTTCAAAGGCTAATAACTAGTCAAAAGCAAAAGAACAGAAAAGTAAAAAATAAATATAAGGAGATGTTAATAATGAGGAGACCTTTTATATCAGCAAACTGGAAAATGTACAAGACCACCGGCGAGACAAAGGATTTTATAAGCAAGTTCTTACCGGCGGTTAAATCTGTGGCGGATGTTGACATCGTGCTTGCACCGCCTTTTACCTCCTTAGCCGCAGCCGGTGAGCTGCTAAAGGGCACAAATGTTGACCTGTCGGCTCAGAACATGTACTTTGAGGCCGAGGGAGCTTACACAGGTGAAATATCGGCTAAGATGCTCCTCGATTTGGGCTGTAAATATGTAATCCTCGGCCATTCGGAAAGACGCCAGTACTTCGGTGAGACAGATGAGTTTTTGAATAAAAAAGTCAAAGCGGCAAGGGCTGCCGGTCTTGATGTTATATTTTGCATCGGCGAGACACTTGACGAAAGAAACAGCGGCAAAATGTTTGACATCATAAAAAGACAAGTTACAGGCGGCCTCAAAGACGTTGATACCAACGGCCTTGTTATCGCTTACGAACCTGTATGGGCTATCGGCACAGGCGTGACCGCCACCCCTGAGCAGGCCCAGGAGGCGCACGCCTTCGTAAGAGACCAACTGCGTAATGTCTATGGCGGCAAGGCCGATGAGCTGAGAATCCTCTACGGCGGCAGCGTAAAGCCTGAAAACGTCAAAGAGCTTATGGAAAAGCCTGATGTTGACGGCGCCCTTGTAGGTGGTGCCAGCCTAAAGCCCGATAGTTTTGAAAAAATAGTGAAGTTCAGGTAACACACATGCATATACTCCTACTGATAGTTCATGTGCTGGTTTGTGTGTTTTTGATTTTTGTTGTGCTGGTTCAGAGCTCAAAGGGTTCACAGATGGGCGCGGCCTTTGGCGGCTCCAGCCAGACTATTTTTGGTGCAAGAGGGGCGGCCACCTTCCTTGCTAAGGCTACCACCGCCACTGCCGTTATCTTTATGATAACAGCCTTACTGCTTGCCATTTACGAGGCAAAAAAGACATCGGTTGTCACTATCCCTCAAGCTGCTCCAAAGAGTTCACCTGCTGGGTCAAATCTACCGCTTAGCGGCGCAGGAGTACAGCCTAAGGATGACACTAACAAGGACAGCCAGGGACCGGTAGCTCCAACCGGTGGCGAGACTAAAAAACCTTAACCATTTTGTGTAAACAGCTAAATATAGCTCTATATAATAAGTACAATACAAAGGAGAGCCCCAAAACGGCTCTCCTTCTAAATATGCACTAAATGTATTTGTGCAAAATTGTAACTGTAATGTAAATGGAGTGCCGGCTTTGGATATGAAAGAGCGCCCCCTTTTGACTTTTCTAAAAAATTTAAAACCTGATACTGTTAACAGAGGCGATAGAGTTGTTATTTACTGGGAGGGAGAATGGCAAAGACGGAGCAAATACTGATAATAGATGACGATGTAGTATTGGCACAAAGTATGGAAGAACTAATAGGTGCTGTCGGCTATGAGGTGGTAAGTGTGCGGGGCGGCCTTGAGGGAATAGAATTGTTAAAGCAGGGAGAGACATCGGCAGTTCTTTTGGATTTAGTAATGAATGGGATGGATGGGATCGAAACATTAAAAGAATTAAAAAAAATAAGTGCTGATGTACCCGTAATAATAGTGACCGGCTATGCAAACATCCAAACAGCGGTAGAGGCAACGAAACTGGGAGCATATGATTTTGTAGTTAAACCACCTAATTTCGATGAATTGATAATAACCGTAAAAAGAGCAATTCAAGAGCGGCAGTTAAAACAGGAGACTGTAGCGCTAAGAAATGTAGTGGGTACTTCCTTAGAAAGCCAGTTAGGGAAAAGCGCCATAATCAGCTCACTCATAGCAGATATACAGCAAGTGGCGGAGAGCAATTTCTCTGTAATATTGCAAGGTGAGACAGGCACAGGGAAGTCATATATAGCACGAATAATTCACAACCTCAGTGCAAGAGCAGGTAAGCCTTTTGTTAAGGTTGACATAGGGGCCTTAGCTGAAAACATTATAGAAAGCGAGCTTTTTGGACATGAGCGGGGTGCTTTTACCGGAGCAGACAGAAAGTCAAAGGGATTTTTCGAAACTGCCCACGGCGGCACAATATTTATTGATGAAATAGAAAATATGTCTCCCAACATACAGGCAAAGCTGCTGTCGGTAGTAGAGGAGAGACTGCTTTATCCGGTAGGCAGCAGAGCACCGATAGAGATAGATGTAAGAATAATCACAGCTACCAACGGTAACTTAAAACAACTGATGGATAAAAAAAATCTGAGAAATGATCTGTTTTTCAGACTTGGGGAGTTTATTATAACAGTGCCGCCGCTAAGGGAAAGGCGTGAGGACATTAATTTTTTTGCCGGCAGGTTTGTAGCAGAGGCCTCCGATGAACTTAACAAACCAATCAGAGGTATAACAGATGAGGCTCTGGAACTTTTAAATGAAAACCAATGGGCGGGCAATATCAGAGAGTTAAAAAATGTGATGAGGAGGGCGGTGCTTTATTGCAATGACGGGTTGATCCGCTATGAGCACATAAAGCCGCTGCTTGATAATGAGAGTAATAATAATCAGACAGCAAAAACTATCAAAGGAGCGTGCATACCGCTGAAAGTTACGCTTGCGCAGCAGGAGAGAAAGGCTATTAAGGACGCTCTGGAAGTTTGCGGGGGCAACCGCACCAAAGCAGCCACAATGCTTCAAATTTCCTACCGCAGCATTATGGCAAAGATGAAAGAATATGGTATCACTTAGAGAAAATATCCTTTATATTCTTTTTAAGATTGCGTACTGTTTCGTTGACATTGCCCTGTGATTGTTTAACGGCGGGAGGAATCTTTTCCTCAAGAGCTTCTGTCAAATCCATATACATGTTAAACGTCTTCCTTAAAAACACAATCATCCAGTCAAACATTGTAGTCATGATAAGAAACATGGCAGCCATCAGTATAAATAACACAATCAGATACCAATGGTTAATTTTTAGCAGCTCAGCAAAAGTCTCTGACCCGATATTTCCCCACGTCAAAAACGTCTTTGACCAGTCGTCATGGAAAAACTCAGCATATATAGCAGCCCCTGCCATCATACCCCCGATAGCTGGTATAGCATCAAGGGAGCCCTCGCCTAAAGCCCCTGCCGCCGTGCCAGGACAGAAACCCATTATAGCAATAGCCGCGCCAAACATCAAACCACCTATTATCTGAGGAACAATCACAGTCTTAGGAACATGCAATTCTATTATTTTTAAATCTGTCAACAAAAACACCAGTACCATAGAAACCATGAGAATCGGCGCCCCAAGACGAAACACTGTGAAATCCTGAAGCCTGAAAAGTCCCGATACAGTGTCGTACTTACAAAGCCTTCCTTTTTGTAATACCACTCCAAAAATAAGGCCGATTATAAAGCCGCCGTAGAGGCTTGACCCGCCCCTTACACCTTCAATCGTCCCGGAATCAAATATTGAGGCCAGCCTGCTAAGGAATTCATTAAATGTGACAAGCTCTAACATGTTACTCCTTCTTTATTGCTATTATTCCGCCTCTGTAGAAAAGCAAAGTCATAACCACACCGCCTATCCACAGAGAAATCATAAAAATAAACCCCGATGGCATCAACTGAATAGCGCCTGAAATTAAAAGACCGCTTACGCAGCCGCCGGCTATCCTGGCTGCAAAACCCATAAGTATCCCTGCTAAAAAAACCCACACCCAGCGTTTAAATACCGATGGTCCCTTGGACTGCCTCCACATATAGGGCACACTCATCCATTTAAAATCCCCTGAATACTTGGCCGACATAAAACTCCCTATTGTAAGCCCCAAAATTAACGCTATAGTCCAGTCAATTTTTGGTTCATATATGCTCCAGTATTCAATGAGGTCAACGTGGGGCGGATAAATCAAATATTCCGTTATAGCCGCCATAACGGTATATCCTCTGGTTATTCCCAAAGGCCTCTCGGATAAATAAAAGGACAACACCTCCACAAGAGCAAAGGCGATACCGGCAGGTATCGGCCACCATCGCTTAGGCTTGCCGGCAAAAGCAAATACAACCGACCCTATCAGAGGCCAGCCGCTTTTTAGAAACACCGTAAAAGCAAAACCCATTATTATTACAAGCCACCAGCTTGGTCTGTAAACAAACACAGCCGTTATCGCCAGCAATAATGGCCAGCCGCTGCGAAACGCTATTGATAATATTACCGAAACAAACAAAAGCAACACTATCGGGAGCAGCTGCCTGATATCCCTGCTGTTATTTATGCTTACCATAATGTGTCCTGATTTATCTCCGTCATCTTATTTTAACCCGTATAAACCGACAGTGGTGGAAGTCATCATCATAACCACCCCTTTTAGCCGGTCTGTCAAACATATCTCTTACAAGTTACCATCTTGATATAGGGAGATTGTCCTTGTCTTTAAACGACCCCAGAGAAATCATTACGATGTCCACAAAATACCACAAACCAAAACCGCCCATAGTAAAGAGCATTATTAGTCCTGTTCCTATTTTGTTGCAGTAAAACCTATGGCCTCCCGCCCAGCCTAAGAAAAAGCACAGTAACAACGATATTAAACGACTCTTAGGAGATTCGTTTGTTAACGTTTTGTCATTTGACATAATATCACCTCCTTGATTGTATCGGTATTTAAATAAGTACCCACCCGTAAAATACTACTCTCCGGCCACTATAGTGCACTGTCTGGTGTAGGTGCCGAATATGTTCAGATTTTCCTTGTTGACCGAATATACTGTCTTAATTCCAGCAGCTTTCATCGCTGTCTCAATGCTTGCATCTCCTATAGCTACTGCTCCCAAAAAAGAATGAATACAGGCCTTCCCTGCTTTTGCACCGGTTTGAGCCGTCCCCATAGCTACCGGCACCTTATTGTCGGTATAGACCCACCCAAACGGCCCGTCTGCTACAAATCCGCAACTTGCTGTTAACATCGAAAGCGATATTACTATAAGTCCCAATAAAAACAACTTCCTTTTAGTCAATTTGCCTACCTCCATAATAAATTTTCTTTATTTAACAGAAACCTATTGACAATGATATAATAAAAAAAGTTTTTTGTCAACACATCCGCCGTCTTTTACACTTATTTTTAACCCTCTCTCAGGCAGTCTCAGGCACATCAACTTTAGAAAAACGCATGAGACCGCCGACATAGTCAACCTCTACCGTATCACCTTCTGCAACTGTGCGGTCAAGAATCTTCATTGCAAGCGGATTGATAATCTCCATTTGAAGTACCCGTTTTAAAGGCCTTGCACCATACACGGCATCATAACCGGACTCAGCCAGTGCCTCCTTGGCAAGGTCTGTGAGAATTATATTTATCTGTTTATGTTTCAGATATTTTCTCATTCTGTAGAGCTGAATATCCACTATTTTTTTAATAAGCTCCTTATTGAGAGGATTAAATATAATCACATCGTCAACCCTGTTAAGAAATTCCGGCTTAAAATGCTCTTTCAAGTCCTCCATGATTTTCTCTATGATAACTGAGTTTTCATCAGGCTGCCAGTACGACTCCGGGTGGAGGTACTTATCCTCGAGAAATTCAACAATATGTCTGCTGCCGACGTTAGAGGTCATAATAATGAGAGTGTTTCTGAAATCAACCGTCCTTCCGTGGCTCTCAGTAAGACGTCCGTCATCAAGGAGTTGCAGCAGCAGATTAAAAATCTCAGGGTGTGCCTTTTCGATTTCATCAAAGAGGACTACCGAGTAGGGTTTTCTTCTGATTTTTTCAGTCAGCTGCCCGCCCTCATCGTAGCCGACATATCCGGGCGGGGCTCCGATAAGCCTTGACATTGAAAACTTATCCTGATATTCCGACATGTCTATGCGTACAATGGCGTTTTCATCGTCAAAGAGAAACTCAGCCAGGGCTTTAGCCAATTCCGTTTTACCCACTCCGGTAGGCCCCAGAAATATAAATGAACCTATTGGGCGGTCAGGGTCCTGAATGCCGGCCCGAGCCCGCCTTATGGCGTTTGATATTTTCCCAACAGCCTCGCTTTGTCCCACAACTCTGAGCTTCAAGCGGTCTTCCATGTGAATAAGTTTATCTGTCTCAGCCTCCAGCATTCTGGTGACGGGAATTGAGGTCCATCTGGCAACCACCCCTGCGATATCATCCTCGCTCACTACGTCGGTTATCATTTTGTTACCTGCACTGCGTTGCTTAAGTTTTTGATTTTCTGCATCCAGAGCCTTATTAAGCTCTATGAGTGTACCGTACTTGAGCTCTGCGGCGCGTGCAAGGTCCGCCTCTCTTTCCGCCGTTTCCGCCTCAGTGCGTACACTGTCAATTTTTTCTTTAAGGCTTCTGATATTTGAAATTATCTCCTTTTCACCCATCCATTTAGCTTTAAGTGCGTTACGTTTTTCGTTTAAATCCGCATACTCTCTGTTAATCTTATCAAGTTGCTCCACTGCCTCCTCAGATGTATCATTAAGCATCGCCTGACGTTCAACCTCAAGCTGTCTGGCCCTGCGCTGCATCTCATCGAGCTCAGCCGGCATACTGTCTATCTCCATTCTGAGCTTGGAGGCGGCCTCATCAATAAGGTCAATGGCCTTATCGGGAAGGAATCTGTCCGCTATGTAGCGATGAGAAAGAGCGGCGGCGGCTATCAATGCAGAATCCTTAAACTTCACTCCGTGGTGTATTTCATATCTTTCCTTAAGGCCCCTCAGAATTGAGATTGTATCGGATACGGTGGGTTCTTTAACCAAAACCGGTTGGAAGCGGCGTTGCAGGGCGGCATCCTTTTCAATATGCTTTCTGTACTCATCCAACGTGGTAGCACCAACGCAGCGAAGCTCACCTCTGGAGAGGGCTGGCTTGAGCATATTGGAGGCGTCCATTGCCCCCTCCGCAGCACCTGCCCCGACAAGGGTGTGCAGCTCATCTATAAACAAAATTACCCCGCCTGAGGATCCCTCTATCTCCTTCAGAACAGCCTTAAGTCTGTCCTCAAACTCACCCCTAAACTTTGCCCCTGCTATAAGAGAGCCCAAATCCAGTGACACCACTCTCTTTTCTTTAAGAGGCTCAGGGACATCCCCTGCTATAATTCTCTGAGCAAGCCCCTCTACTACAGCAGTTTTCCCCACGCCGGCCTCTCCGATTAAAACCGGATTATTTTTTGTCCGCCGTGCCAGCACCTGTATGACCCGCCGTATTTCCTCATCCCTGCCGATGACAGGGTCAAGTTTCCCGGTACGGGCAAGTTCCGTCAAATCCCTGCTGTATTTTTTAAGAGCCTGGAATTTATCTTCAGGGCTGCGGTCCGACACACAACTGTGCCCCCGCACCGCCTGCATGGCTGTAAGAAAGTCCGAAGCCGTTACTCCATATTTTTTTAACAGCTCAGAGGCGTTGCCCCCTTTGATTATTATCCCCAGCATAATGTGCTCAACACTTACGTACTCGTCACCAAAAGCAGTGGCCTGATTAAAGGCCTCATCCAGGGTTTCCTTAAATCGTGCCGATACATATGTCAGCCCCATAGGGGTTGAGCCGCTGACTTTGGGAAATCTATCTATCCCCTCCTCCACCGCCTTTGTTAAATCAGTGCGGTTTATGCCCAGTTTAAGGAGAATTTGTATAACCGTGCCCTCTTTGTCCGACAAAAGAGCAAGTAACAGGTGCTCCGGGTTAAGCTCCTGATTACCAAACCTCTCTGCTATTTTTTGTGATTGTGCCAATGCCTCCTGGCTTTTAACAGTCAATTTATCTAAAGTCATTTTACCCCCTGCAGAACCCTCTTCAGCCTCTCTTGCAAGTCCTTTCTGGAGTCATCCTCAAGGCAGACCATAAACTGTTCCATTTCATTCTGAAGCGCCTGAAAACGCCGTCTCATCTGAAGTATAATCTCAAGGCCCGCTTTATTTACTCCCATGTTTTTTGTCAGATTAAGAATAAATGACAGCTCATCTATATCGTCATCTGAGTACTTGCGTTGTTTGTTTGATCTTGTAGGAGCAATAAAACCATCTCGTTCATAGAGCCTGAGGGTCTGGGGATGAACTCCCAGCATCTCCGCCACCACACTTATAACATAAAGAGGACGGTCCTTATCTTTTGTAAACATTACTTATTCACCATCCCGGTTCTCGGATTTTGTTTGTATAGAGACTCAATCCGGCCGACCAGCTCCTTTTCCTTCTCAGTGAGCTCTGTCGGTACCATTACTTTTATCTCGGCGTATAAATCCCCCATGTTGCCGCTCTGAGTGCTGGGCATACCCTTGCCCTTAAGTTTAAACACTCTGCCGCTTTGTGTGCCCTCCGGTAGCGTCATTATGGATGAGCCGTTTAAGGAGGGTATTTCAATTTTAGCACCAAGGGTTGATTCAACAAAAGTTACAGGGATATCCACATACAGGTCATCGCCTTTTCTGGTAAACATAGTATGTTGCAGCACTTCTATTTCAATTACGATATCTCCGGGCTGTCCGCCTCCGCTTCCCACAGCGCCTTTACCCTTAAGACGCATCTTTGAGCCTGTTGAGACCCCCTGTGGAATCCGTACTTTTATATTTTCGTTAGCATGGGTAAACCCCGTGCCGTTACATATCCGGCAGGGTATCTTGTTTTTTTTACCTGAGCCTGCGCAGTTTTTACATGGCGCCTCTCGTTTTAAATTCAGGGATTTAGTAGTTCCGGTATATGCCTCCTCAAGTGTAAGAGTAAGGTTGGTTGTTATATCGGTTCCGCGTGAAAACATTGTTGATGCACCGGAGGCTCTTTCGTTAAAGCCAAAGAATTCAGAGAAAATATCACCAAAACCGCCGAACTCAAAATTAGCACCGGTTCTTTTATCTGTAAAATCTCTGAAACCACCGGTAAAATTATTACCTGCTCCTCTGTCAAAACCACTCTGAAATCCAAACGGATTTCTGCCCATATTGTCGTAATCACTGCGCTTCTTAGGGTCTCCCAGGGTATCGTATGCCTCGTTTATTTCCTTAAATCTGGTCTCTGAGTCCTTGTTGCCGGGGTTAAGGTCTGGGTGATACTTTCTGGCTAACTTTCTGAATGACTTTTTTATCTCCTCCTGGCTGGCGGTCCTCCCAACCCCGAGTAAGTCGTAATAGTCCTTTGCGCCCGTTGCCATTTTAGTTCCTCACTTCATATATTTATTACTAATAGTATAATACTTTATAACACTCATGTCAAGTATCTTTTATATGATCATATAATGATTTATTAAAGAAGCTGTTTAGACCAAGTAGCGTTTATAGAGGGAAATCATTCCCCTCGCAGGAAGGGGTATAATCCTAAAACCTGCATCACCCTTTTAAGATCATTTGGTTGGTTTTAGAGCGGCTCTCCCCGATGGAGGTGACATATACAGCGGGTTTGTCGTGAACCGGGCACTTATTTTGGCATATGCCGCAGCCTATGCAGTGTTTGGTATCTATAAAGGGGCGTTTCAGGGTTTTAGTGCTGCCGTCTCTCATGGTTAGCTCTACGTTTTGAAACCAAATCGCCTTGGGTGAGGTCGGACAGACCTCCTCACAAACTATACACTCAATGTTCATAGCCCAGGGAAGACACCTGCCGCGGTCATAAAAGGCTGTGCCGATTTTTGTCTTTATCTTCTTTTCAACACTAAGCGGCATGATAGCTCCTGTGGGGCAAACATGTCCGCACAACACACAGTTGTGCTCGCAGTAGCCGATGGTGTTAATCAACACCGGAGACCAGAGCCCCTCCAGTCCCGCCTCAAGGAGGGCCGGCTGTAGCACGTTGGTTGGGCAGATGCGCATACACTCTCCACACTTGATACACCGTCTCAGGAAATCCCCCTCGGCAATTGTTCCAGGCGGGCGAATTACACTATCGGTATCCAGCGTATGGGCGTTGACGGCGCTCCTCATCATCGGAAACACCACAATTGAAGCCACAGCGGTTTCGATTATCCTGCGGCGGCTTACATCAACCGGCACGTGCTCCGAGCTTTGCGCCTCTTCCCATCCGTAATGGATTGCCCCCTCAGGGCACTCCTCAATGCAAGTCATACACAGGTGGCATTCGCTTTGCCTCAGTGACAAGTGAGGGTCGCAGGCACCATGGCAAAACCTCATACACTTCCGGCAGTCGGTACACTTAGCCGTATTGCGGCGTATCCTAAGCACTGAAAAAGCAGAAATAACGCCAAGGAGCGCACCAAGCGGACACAGCGCCCGGCACCACAGGCGGGTTATAAATCTATTGGAAAAGATGATTATTATAAATATTAGGGTTATCAGCATCCCGCCGTTAAATATCGGCTGCTTCAGATAAAATGTGCCCCCTGTATAGTTTATAGCGGGATACAGAGAAACAGTAAAAGAACGGGTTAAAAATGAAACAGGATCGAAAAGGCCGCTCTGCAGCGCCCCAAATGCCGCTAAAATTATTAAAACGGTTAGCAGATAGTATTTAAATGCAAATATGCTGCGGTAGGAGTTATTCTTGCAGTGGTCAACATTTTTACACTTATTAAAAACATGGCTTATCCATTGGTTAAAAACACCCATTGGACATATCCATGAACAGAAAAAACGACCAAGAAAAATAGTGGGGATAATTACAAAAAGCGATAAAATGATTCCCTTATAAACGGTAAAGCTGCTCAAAAGAGTTGAAAGAAATGTAAGTGGACTTATCTTTAAAAACAGTGAAGTCTCGTATCCCTTGAGGTGTCTGAAATCTGTGGCAAAAAGCAGAACTACAAAAAGTATGAAAAAAAAGACGGAATAAATCCGTCGTATAGTTGCCAAGGTGATCATACGGAGAATTCCTCATGGCTGAGGGATTTCCAGTCGTAAAGTCCTATCCCTCGTGCCTGTGCAATCTTAAGAAAAAGCACATCATCCACAGTTAAGTCCAGATATTTAAGGCAGAATGCATCTATTGCAACCTCATCGGTGCCTGCAATTATTGTATCCGCCGCCGATACATCTGAGAGGTTGCCCCCTGTGGGACCGTTTTGTTTCAGCACACGGGTAGCATCCATAACGGTCAGAGTCGGTCTAACGGCGGCTGCAAGGTCAGCAATGGAGACATTTATCGCCTGATGAAGGCGGTTTCGCTTGCCACCCAGAATCCCATACCAGTTTTTCATAGAAAGTGTACACTTGCTTAAAGAATGGTGTTTTAGCACAGGAATGTTTATCACCTTATCCGCCTGATGCAAAAAGCTTACAACCGGCCACACGCTTAGCATCTCACCTTTTAAGTCTGTGGAAAGGAAGTCATTTTCCGTTGGTATTTTGACCTTGCCGCCCGCTTTTAATACCGCCGGCTCGATACCGGAGCGTGCAAAACTTCTGAAGGCGTCGTTTATTGATACATCCGTCACACAGACCTCTTTAGCCCCTGCTGAAAGACAAACTTTCACAACCGCCGCTACAACATCAGGATTAGTGTTAGCGGCAATCTCCGGCTGTCTGTCCCACCCAACGTTTGGTTTTATCAGTACACGGTCGCCTTTTTTTATAAATTCTGATATGCCGCCCAGCTTTTCTACTGCCGCCGTTACCATTTTTAAGGCATCCTTGCCGTGGACTATGCAGAGCTTAGGATAAACTGCGCTCTGTACAACACGGTAATCCTTTAAAACATGAATCCTCTCCTGAGGCCTTAATACCGGCTCTTTACTGTAAAACACAACCCCGGTTGCCGCAGCCCCGACTGATAGTGCACATGCTTTCAGAAAGTCACGCCGCTGCACTGAAATATCCATTGAGGCAGGCACGTATTTTTTGCTTAAGCATTTAACTCTTCTTGAATACTAGTAAATCCATATTATTTCCTTTATTTATACTGAAATCTTATTCAACAAGTGTTTTGAATGCAGTTTCAAATTCAGGCATCCTTTGTTCACTATTAAAGAATGGCATCCCCCAAACAACGTATTTTTTATCTTTCCATAATTGATCAATAACAGCCTTAACCTTTAAGTTGGCAAGCATTTGTTCCTTCCATTCGTCAACTTTGAGAAGGTGTCCACCTTTTGGTTCAATGAATACTTGATAGTACATGGTGTCCTTCTTTTCCTTACCAATGAGATAAAGCAGAAAATCAGGCTCAAGGGGTCTGCCGTCATAAAAGTTATATATCTTAAAATTCCGTTCATTACGGATCAAATAGATGTCTGCAAACTTCTTTTTCAGATCGTCATAACGCTTGTCTATAAACTTAATGAGCAATTTTTCTTCGGAAGTCCCATAACAATCGTCAAACACAAACCAATCTCGCTTACTCAAATCAAGGTGATACTGCTCGGGTGTTTCATTGGCATTGCTCATAGACTTTCCGAATTGCTTGTCATCGCTTTCGTCTAAGGAAAAACTGAGGGTCTTGTCGGTGATTTTATCCTTGAGCAAATAGGGCTTGAATTCCTTAGCACCCTCGTATTCCAGCTTGTTGGAAACAATGCCGTCTGCAACTTCCATCAAAACTTTTGTCGTTGCCTGTAGTTTATCATCAGGAAGCAAATTATTTACGCTGCCGGTTTTGCCGGAAACTTCAACTTTAACGAGGGCAAGATATCGCTCCGAAGTTATAAACTCCTGCGCTGATTTAAGTCCTGGGAACCGTTTTTTAAGGTTGTCGAACTGGTAGAAGTCTATGCGCTGCATGGCCTTTCGTATAACTGAAACGCCAAAATCCGATAGCTCATAATCCTTAGATGTTCGATCAATGTTGGCTTTAGCGCCGTTTGTCTCTTCAAAAACAACACTGGTCCGGCTCTGGCCGGTGTGTAACTTAAAAGCATAGGTTTTTTGTATCAGGGTACTATCCAAGCCAAAAATGTTGTGGCGATCGTATTTTTGCCGGTTGTTGAGAAAGATGTGCCCGGCCTTATAGAGCTTTGTTTGTTTGAATGACTCCTTTAGCTTAATGGTCCGCTTGCGTGTTTCTTTCGGCTTGATGCCTATTTCATGCATGGCCGTGTTTAATTCCTGAATGTATTTTGGATTATAAGCGCTGTGATAAACAAGCTCCTCACAAATCCTCATTTCGTTATCAAGGTCCTGGTCATATTTTCGCTGATCAAAAGGCTGGTCAGGCAATAGCCGGAACGGGCAATAACGCGCACCCCGTCCGATTAACTGTGCTTCGCTCATGGTCGTTTTGCCGATTTTCCCTGCCTTGCTGTCACGGGTGTTATAAAGGCGTACTATGTCAAAAAGATTTAGAACGTCCCAACCCTCATTAAGTTTTTCAACCGCAAACACGGCGCGGTACTCGTTGTGAGCAGCCTCCAATGAATTGACAATCAACTGTTTCGCTTCACTTTCTTGCTTGCTGTTGACAACAATCATTTTGTCTTCGGAGAAATCAGCTTTTAGCTCTGTTACAAGATTATCAAGGGTGATCTCCGTGTTTGCGTAATAGGCAAACATGGCTGTCAGCAGATAGTCCTTACTGCGTGCCTGAATATCGGCAAGAGTTTTGCTGGTTAGTGAAGCAATACCAGCCTTGAAATCCTCAAAAAAATCTTCACTCTCCTTGATGGTTTTGGATTTGAAAAGAATGACCGGCTTAATTGCAAGTTTATTTTTCTCAAAAATTTTTCGGCGATACTGGGAAAGCAAGATAGCCTGCAATGCCCTGTCTAAAGGCGGCAAGTCGGCTTGCAATACCGTCACTTCTTTAGAATAGCCGTCTTTACGAAACTCTTTAAGCGTATAATCAAAAATCAACTTTGGCTTGTATTTAGCTTCCAGATTTTGATCGGAAAAGTCCACGGTAGCCGTAAATTCCAGCAGGACATTTTCAGGATTCGCCATAAAGATACGCTGTACGGTGTTTTCCCAGCTTGCTGACTCAAAGAGAGCATCTTGAGTGAATTTTTCTCCTTTTTTTGTGCCGGCATTGATATGGTGTGCCTCATCGGAAATAAGGACAATTTTCTGATTTTCAAAATCATCATAAGTAAGGCTGTTTTCGCGGGGCACGTTCAGGCTCAAGTGCAAGCCTTGAATTGTCGAAAACACGATGTTGATATCGTCTCCATTGGATGATTGAAAATTATCAACTTCCCGCACGGTAAAATGTCTGTCGCCTATGCTTAATTGCGGGGCAAACAGGTATTTGCCGGAAAGAGGGTTCAGAAAATTATCCCTCGTCTTGTCAATAATATTGGTGCTGTTGACGAAAAACAGAAAATTGCGATAGCCCTGTGCATATAGATACTGCATCAGCCCTGCCATGATAAGGGTCTTGCCGCTTCCCGTTGCCATGTGAAACAGCAATTGATGATTCTGGCGCGGCTTGCCGTCAAAATCTTCCTGCCAGTAGTTCAGAAAAAACTGTAAGGTGTGTTCCTGATAAGGCCGTAACTTAAAGGACGGATTCAGATTGCCGGTAATCACGGTTGGTAATTCCGTTTTGTCAATCGTTCTCTTTCCAAGTTCCTCTATCAGAATTTGATGAAGGGTCTTAATGTTGTTCACAGCTACCTCGAATTACCGCTGACTAAAAAACTGACGGTTCAATTTTTTGTCTTCGATACTGATACCATAGGTTTCATCGTCCATTTCACTCAATGGGACATACAACATATTTTTATCAAGCACTTCTATCAGAAAACGCTGCTGGTCTTCAAGGCTTAAGGTGTTGAATTCAGCGCTGTTTAAGTCAATCGTTTTCGGATCAATTTTATAACTCAAAAAAGCTCTGTCCTGCATCTCACTCCATATTGCCTGTAACACCTCAGTGGCTTTTGCAGCTTGTATGCGGTCAACAAAGATTTGGTTTGCTCTTAGCAGTTCACAATAGACAAATGCACCTTCTTCAATGGATGGGATATCCGAAGTACCTTTAATTGCTGCTTTTAACCTTCTGATAGATACATCGACATGTTCATCAAGCTGTTCGATACATATAAACTTTCTGTCTGATTTATCATCTTTGTTTACCTGTAAGACAGCATGTGCAGTTGTGCTGCTTCCAGCAAAGAAGTCCATAACCAGGTCATCGCTATTAGTCATAATTTTAATTACATCAATCACTGCATAAATTGACTTTGGGTAGCTAAACTTAGTCTTGCCTATCAACTTCTTCAGAAGATTGGTTCCATTAAACTCTGAATGATAACGCTTGTCCGTCCATACATTCTTGAGCACCTGTTGTTCACGGTATTTGTGTAGTAAAACAATTTTATCGCCATCTCTTGTGGCTTTGAAATAATCGCCTTTGTTAAGATCATTGAATGATTGTTTTATTTTCTTCCAGGAAAATTCACCACTGCTTGTCGTGGGATAAATCTCGTAGTAATCTATACAAGGTTCACTCGTTATGTGCTTTAGGTCTTTGCTCACATAGATTGGATACCAATTATTGGGTTTATTTTCTCTTGACCAAACAGTCCTAGCCCTAATAAAAGGCTCCCATCGGTAGCTTCCTTCTTCATCAAACTCATTGAATAGTGCTTTGACAGATTCATTGATTGCGACGCTGTTAAATTCAGCAAGAAATTTATTTTTTGCATAAACAAGCATAAACTCACTATTGGCTGAGAAAAACTCAGCTTGATTTCTGCCTTTTGGATTGTGTTCAACGGTTACAATTGAAATTCGGTTATCTCGACCAAAAACCTCATCAGCAAGAACACCAAGATAAAATAATTCTGCGTGATCGATAGCAATAACAATGAAACCGTCATTGGATAGAAACTCTTTGGCTATAGTTAGTCTATTTTTTATAAATACAAGCCATGTCGAGTGGTTAAAGGTATTGTTATACGAAAAGACATTGTCATCTCCATCAGTATTATAGGGTGGATCAATGTAAATTAACTTTACTTGTCCGGCATAAACACCTTTCAGGGTATGTAGAGCCAACAGGTTATTACCTTTGATAACGAGATTATCATCCAAACTTATAGTGGAAACTTTGTGTTCACCGCCTCTATCATATCTTTTGAAATTCGTAAGAACCTTCGGCGACAAAAGCCTGTCAATTTGATCAGGCGCAAGTGTCTCATTCCAAAAAATCTCATTGCGCTTTGCATCCTCTTTCGTTTGACCGCCTTCCAACACACAGTCCTTATAAGGCCATGCCAAAACGACTTCCTTACTGTCCGTCAGGTAACGGCCGTCCGCTGTCAAACCGATTTTGTTTTTGAAGGTAGTGTAACTGTCCGGTAAAAAATCCTTGTTGCTCACAAATTGCTGAAACTTGATTTTATCGAAAACCAAAACTCCGTCTATATCAGTAAAAAAATGACGGCGGATACCCTTATGTGTCAATAATAGCCGGATCAACCCTGAATCCATCCCCAAAGCCAATTCAACAATTTTATTCTTGAGCAATTGCCCCTCCACAACCAAACGGTCGTCCTGCTCAAGAAGTCTCATGAGGTCGTGCAATAGATTTTGCATAGCTTTTGCTCTGTCTCCCCTATCGCCCAAGCCTTACAAACCCGGCCTGATTAGCCAATATATAAACGCAGTGTTTTAATCTATAAATGTTTTCTATCAATTTCCCGTAAATAAATAGGTTGCCCATTATTCCTTTAATTACATCCTCATTACAATACTATGGCAGGCTCTTGCTGATATGATGGAATGTACCATATGCTCAACGTTTTAGTAAAGTAAAATCAGAGACATTTTGCCTTGTCAACTGTAAGTTGCGTTAATTTATTGTTAATGCTTATGTAGTTAACTGCTATGTTGAAATGTCAAGCCTTCTTTTTTTTCTTTTCTAAATTTTCTCCAAAAATTTAGAAAAGAAAAAAAAGAAGGCTTGACATTTCAACATAGCAGTTAACTACAAAGGCAATTTATTGCTTAATAACTTTTCCGATGATCTCATCATCCGCATCTCCGTAGAGGGCAAACACCCGCTCAGCGTTTGGTATCAAATACCATGTTCCCTCGTAGGGGTCAAATACCTTGTAGTACTTAGCATTACCCCGTGTTACCGCCTCAACCCTGATTTTGGACTTATTTAAAAACGACAGGGTCCGGCCGACAAAGGCTTCCGGCTCTTTGGTGCTTAACAGGGCAATGGTCAGTTGCTTGCCACCGATATTATATTGCCGCTCAAGGACGTTTTTCATAAAATCGAGGCCGCGGTAGTTCTCTTTAATAAAGCGCGTGGAGATATGGTTGCCTATGTCGGGAAATGCTGCAAATAAAGGAAACGGCTCAGGAGTCGGGTTAACTGAGGAGGCGACCTTTTCGGCAATACCCTTGACATCAGTACCCTCAGAAAATGCCGTAATTTTGACAAAGTACCGGCCTGTGAAGAAACTTATCCCTTTTGACGTCATGTATCCCATGTTTCCAATTTCAACGGACTGTGCACCGTCGGGCAGCTCACCGGTTAGTACGGCAAAGGCCTGAATAGGGGCGGACATATCGTAAACCTCCACAGTAACATCGGGGCTTGCCGGATTTCCATTTGCTTTAATATACTCAAACACTCCAAGCGATATAAAACCGTTACTAATGAAATAGTCGGCATGTCCGTCAATATACTCATAGAGGTTTTCCTGTGTGTAGGAGCGGGGACTGGGTAACTGTTTTAAGTCGGCAAATGTTAAGGGCAGGTTAAAGGCTGCACCATAAGCCTTAAAATCAATAAGGGCATGGTCATAGCGCTGCCCTGTAAACCAGATAACAGCCGCAATTACCGGCAACAAGCCCAGCAACACATATGAGACTGAATTTGAAGCAGCTTTCATGCCGTCATATTCTAAAACAAGTTATCATAATGGCCTCTTTATGCGATAAAAGTTAAAGAGTTATGTGCCTCCACAAGCATCTCAGCAACCGGCAAACCATAGGGGCAGGCGCCTGTGCAGGGCTTAGTAGTGCAAGTGCTGCATCTGCCGGCTTTGTTATTGACAGAGGCATAGGAGGTCATCGCTCGCTTCTCCATACCATAGTCATGAAAATACATGTTATATCTTAAAGTTGAGGAAATCTCAACTCCGTAGGGACAGCTATATTGGCAGGTGTCACAGCCTGTACGGCAGTAACTTGAGCCGTAGAGAGCTGCATATCGCTGTAAGATATACTCATCCGCAGCGGTGTATTCCTTTGCCGATGCGGGAAGGTAGTTATCAAGGTCGCCTACACTTTTAATTGTTATAATGAGGCCGTTGACCTCCGGATGTTTCAATACCCACTTAAAGGCGGACTGTGCATAGTTGGACTCCTTAAATTCCATGTTCATGTCCTTTGCACCGGCAAGGGTTTTCATAGCAATGACGCCGACTCCGCGCTTTTTAGCTTCTTTTAGCACATCCGGCAGCTGTGGAAATTTCATAAAATTAAAAGACGGCATGATCATATCAAATTTACCGCTCTTAACCGCCTCCATAAGGAGTGCTTCCATGTTTGAGGGGCCGTGAGATGAGGTGGCAAGGAACCTGACCTTGCCGCTCTTTTTAAGGGTCTCAACCGCTGATAGCATATTTTCGTCAAAAAGACGCTTCATTTCAGCCTCTTTGTCCTTACTCTGCTCACCTATGGCGTGTACGAAGCAAAAATCCAGATAATCTGTTTTTAAGCGCTTTAGGCTGTCCTCCACCGATTTGACATACTGGTCTTTTGAAGTGCCTGTGGAAAGGTGTCCTGGATAGGGTATTGGGTTACAGAACTTGGAGGCTATGATAATTTTATCCCGCCTGATGTTTTTCATTGCCTCACCGATATATGACTCAGACTGTCCGTAATCCGGTGCGGTGTCAAAGTAATTTATCCCGCGCTCTACTGCACGAAGCACCATTGAAGCCGAAGGAATGTGCCCGCCCCCGTATGATATATCACTCATCTTCAGGCCGGTTTTTCCAATTTCTTGATAGCGTTTTATTGTGGGTTGCTTATCCTCTGCGGCCTCAGCAACACCTGTATCGAAAGCGGCTGCCAGGGCCGTTAATGCAGCCCCGCTTTTTAAAAAATCGCGTCTGTCCATCTCTCCCTCCGTTTTTGTTCTGAAGATATCACTAATACCATTTAGCCTTCAATTGCCTAACTTTGCCGGCATCATCACAAGCTCAGGGGCGTACGCTCCAATCCCCTTATCGCTGCCGCCTCGTTACTCTAAGGAAACCCTGAAAGTAACTACGTTTATGTCACACTAAAAGCGCTTAAACGCCGGCAGCCTCATTCTTTGGAAAGTATCTGATTGTGGTGTAGTATTCTGAGCCGAATTCTATAGTTTCGACCTTATTTAGAACAACTCCTGAAAAGTTTATTCCTGTTGTTTTAAAGTTTGAAAAGATTCCGGAAAGGACATCAATACGTGTGCGCTCATTTTCAACAACAATAACAAGATTTTTGCCCGTATGGCTGCCTATAAGTAACGCCTCATCTGAGGACAGCAGAGAGGGCGTATCTATTATAATAAAATCATAATTCCTTTCTAAAGTGTTTAAGAAGCCGGCAAACCTCTCTGAGATTAAATTGCTTAACCCCGCTTCACCGGCAGGAATAAGGAAAAGACCTGCAACCCCTGTGGAGTTAATAATTGAAGAGTCGGCTGCCTTGCCGGTTAAAAAATCAGAAAGGCCGGGTGTGTTGGATACCTTTAAAATAGTGCTAAGAGCATTTGCTGTGGTATCAGCATCAATAAGAAGCACCTTTTTACCCTCATTTGCCATAGACAGTGCAAGGTTTGACGACAAAAAACTCTTCCCCTCACCGTCTTGTGTGCTGGATACCACGATGGTTTTTACCGGAGTGTTACGGTGAATCATTGAAATGCTGTTTGATATGGTCTTAAAGGATTTAACCTGTGTCGCCGCAGAGGGACCGAAGTGGCCTTCTTTTAGCTTTTTTACTGCACCCAGAAGCGCTATATTTTTTAATCCCTTTATATCCCTCACACCCTTAACTGAACTGTCCAGTATCTCCATAATCAATGCACTTAACAGACTAAGAACAAAGCCCAAAAACACTGCTATAATCAGATTTAGAAAAAATGACGGATGCTTATGGGTGGATTTTTCATGAACGATTGCCGGCTCCACAATATTTATGTTTGACATTTCTATGGACTCCATAAGGCCGACACGGTACTTGTAGGTAAGAAGATTTGAATAGACTGTGTTGGTAGCCGTAGCCTCCTGAGTAAGAGCTGTACTTGTCAATTGTTTTTGTGGAATCGATGCAAGCTTTTGTTCATACTTTTTAATAATTTCAGGGTAGGCTCTGTTTTGGGCATAATATCCGTCAAGTTCAAGGTAGTAGGTGATGAGGTTCTTTCTTGCAGACATGTATATGTCATCCATGTTGTAGGACTTGGAGTCAAAGACCTTTTCATATTCTTTTTGCAAAAGCTCTTTTACCATGCTAATCTGGTTTTCCACGTCCATAACAGTCGGGTGATTTTTAGTATATTTGGTCTTTGACTCAGAATAGGTCTGGTACAGGGTAGCCAGTTTTTGCTTATAAAAAGATAGCAGATCGGAGTTACCCATGGTACTGCCGTCTTTAGCAAAAGCCGGTACGTTCCTCAACTGGCTCTCCACCTTTGAGATAGAAACTTTAGTCTTTGCGATAGATACGTTATTTGTTTCTATATTTTTAGTGTAAGAGTTAAGGTCGGTCAGTATGTTGGTTGTCTGTGTGTCCAGTGCCACGGCCTTTTCTTTTTCCTGAAAATCTTTTATCTTTTCTAAATTTTCAAGTGCCTGTGTTTTGACCTTATCAATGTTGTCATCTATGAATTGGTCGGCATATTTGTAAGCATCTGAGACTCTGCTAATTTCCTGGTGCACAATAGCCTCAGCCATAGCATTAGCTATGTCTGCGGCGGCCTCAGGGTTTGCCCCCTTAGCCGTTATTGTAAATAAGTCCGTGTCCTCAATCTGAGTTATCTTTATGTTTGGACGCGGAAATATTTTCGTCATAATATTTGAACTTAACAACTGCTCCGCCGTCATTTCCTTGCTGACGGAGTCAATATCTACACCAAGGGGTCTCAGCAGAGGTTTAAGAAAAGGCAGAGCATTCAGAACCCTTTGCCTGAAGCGAATTCTTTTAAGAGATAGTTTCTTCACAACACGCTCAGCCGTAGGGCGTAGTGATGACAGCGCCAGATAATCCGCCCTGTCTGTTGAGGTAAACGTAGAGGACTCAGTTGTTACTCCCATTGCGGAGCTTAACACGTTAAGTGCTCCCGGACGTTTCAACATTATTTTTGCTGTGGAATCGTACGATGGAGCAATGGCAAGGGTACCCAGTGTTATTGTTAAGAAAATAACAGCAAACACTGTTAATATGATTACCCTGCGCCTGTGGAGCAGTTCAATAAAATATCTTAGTTGCATTTTCTACCTCAGCTTAGGTTTACGAAACAAACACCAGGCTTTTTCCGTCGGTTCGAGTCGTTGAATTTTTAACTGCTAAAACGGCATCCTTAAATTCATACGTGGAGGTAATCATTTTTTTAACGTTTAGCCTGCCTGAGGCAAGTAGTCTTATAATGTTGTTGTAGATGCCGTAACCGGCGTGTCCCCTTGCCCCGACAATGCTGTTAGCGCCGGAGACAAGAGTGTCAAGCATCAGGGGTACAGTTGTTGCTGCCCTTCCAAGATAGATTATTTTGCCGTTAACGGCAAGGGATTTTTCCATTTCAGGAACAGTAAAAAGAGCGGCACCGGCAGACTCTACCTGAAACTCCGCCCCGACACCCTTTGTCATTTCCATAACTATACTTCCTGGGGGCCTGCCTGTGAGTTCATTTATGTTGTAGCACATATCCGCCCCCATTTCTTTTGCTATATGGAGTCTTTCATTTATGGTGTCAAAGGCTATAATTAAACTTGCTCCTGCAAGTCTTGCCAGCGCAACGGCTGCCAGCCCTATCGGCCCCACCCCATAGACAACTACGGTTGCACCGGGCTTAAATCCGCCGCCGCTTATGAAAATCCCGTTGTAGGCACACCCTATCGGTTCAATCAGTGCCCCCAAAGAAAATACGTCTTCCTCAGTGTAACGCTCTCCGAGTGATTCAATGTTCCAGCAGTGGCGCTCCTTAGCACATATAAACTCAGCCAGCGCCCCGTCTTTAGTTATACCTATAAGCTCCACCTTCTGACACTGGTTAAATGCCCCGCTGCGGCACGGTGTACACTTTCCACACCAATGAATGCTCTCTGCCGCCACAAGGTCGCCGGGCACTAAGGTATCCACATTTTTCCCAACCCTTTCCACCACCCCCGAATACTCATGTCCTATTATGCAGGGGAAACGGGCAGGACCGGAAAACAGTATATAGCCGTCTCCGTCATTTTCATATATGTGGGTGTCTGAGCCGCAGATGCCGCAGCGTTTTACCCTCACCAGCACCTCATTGTCTCCTACATCAGGAACTGCAACCTCCCGAATTTCAAACACAGGGTTTTTCCAAACCCGGCTGCCCATCGAGGCCCGCCTGAGCTGTATCTCCTTAGCAGTGGGAATATACCCGGCAGCAGGCTTCCACGTGGCTTCCACTACAAGTGCTTTCATATCTGTCCATCCTCAAAGAGTCTCTTTAGCCTCTTTTTATCTGTTTTACCGCTACCTATCTTTGGAAGTTCCTTAACAAATTCCACCCTTCTGGGTAACATGTAATTGGCAACTGTTGACCTCAGATAATGGTTTAAGCCGGCTGAGGTCATATCAAAGCCGTCTTTGGCAACAACAAACGCTGCCGTGACAACACCACGGCTTTTATCCTCAATGCCTATTACAGCCACATCACTGACCCCGGGATACTCTCTTATGGCCAACTCCAACTGAAGCGGATACACCTTTAACCCGGCCACTTTTAGAAGTCCACTCTTTCTCTCTAAAAAATAATAGTACCCGTCACTGTCTTTTTTTACAAGGTCTCCGGTTTGATACCATCCATCCTGAGATAAAAACTCCACATTGTCATCTATGTACCCTGATATAACAGCCGGGCCCTTTATGTACATCTCCCCGGTATGTGCCTCTTTACCATCCTCATCTATAATCTTTATGTCATAGTACGGGCAGGGTTTTCCCATAGAGCCGTCCTGGCGGTAATCCTCAGGCCGGTTTGCCAACGATATACCGCTGGTTTCCGTGCTTCCCCACACAGAAAGTACAGGGATACCAAAGGATTTTTTGAAACCCTCCGTTATATCCGGTCTTGTGTACATCCCTCCACTTTCCGCTATCCTCAAGGTGGAGATATTATAACCGTAACAGTGTGAAAAAAGCATATCGTACATGGGAGCTATACCCATCATCATAGTGACGGAGTCATCTTTTATAGTGTTTGCTATGGTTTTTGGGTTTATCTCCTCAAGTAAAGACAGCGTGCCTCCGGTGTAGAGTGCACGGCTGAATATTTCATGGGGATGGGCAAAGGAGGCAAACATGCACAGGTGCTTATCCTCCGGTGTTATCTTAAATGTCTCTATAGCCGACAACGTGTTGTAATACACATTGGCATGAGTTGCTATTGCACCCTTTGGGTCTGAGGTTGAACCGGTTGTGTAGTTTAAATATGCTATATCACCGGCAGCGGATTTGGCCTCCGGTAATCCCTTTTTTCTGTAACAAGCACTTTTCCATGGGATAAAACCGTGCTTTGCTTTACCCTCTGATTCAACCACAACAACAGTGCCGGCAAATGAGTTTAAATCAACCACATTTAACAGCTTTTCACAGACAACAGTCACCTTTGGTGCAACGTGTCTTATAAAAGCGGTAATTGCCGGTTTCTCTATTGTGTAGTTAACTGGAACGCAAAGGGCTCCGACGTCAAGGGCGGCAAGCATGGTTATAACAAGAGCGGGGATACGGGGCAGGATCATGCATATCCGGTCATTTCTTTGCACCTGTGTCTCTCTCAGAAACTCGGCAAACCCAAGAACCATCCATCCGGCCTCTTCATAAGACATCTCCGTGTGGTGGTACCTGATAAATATTTTGGCGGGCTTTTCGATACAATTCCGCCGTAAGGCCATATCCAGAGTAACAACATTTTCCATAATCAGCAGGCCCCTCTCCTTTTTAATACTGCTTCTATTGTCATAAAAATAATCTTTAAATCCAAAAATATATTTCTGTTTTTTACATACTCGCAGTCATAGGCCACCCAGTCGGCAAATTGGCCGGTTTCTCTGCCTTTTATCTGCCAAAGGCCGGTCATTCCTGGTTTAACAGTGAGCCGGAGGTCTCTCCAGTGCTGATTTTCCGCCATCTCCCTGTCCTCCAGCGGACGTGGTCCCACCAGCGACATATCCCCCGAGAGCACATTAAATAACTGAGGAATCTCATCAAGACTCCACTTCCTGAGCACTCTGCCCACCCTGGTCACACGTGGATCGTTTCTGATTTTAAACACCGGACCATCCACCTCACTTGACAATGAACTCTTTATTTTATCGGCATTGACCACCATTGTGCGAAACTTATACATGTTAAATTCCACACCTCCTTTACCCACTCTCTTTTGACAGAAGATTACATTACCGGAGGAGCCAAACCATATCAACAGTATTATTATTAACATTACCGGAGCTAAAAAGACAAGCAATACCAAGCCCAAAGATATGTCAAGCAATCTTTTAACAAATTCATACAACATATATCTATTTAAGAATCATATCTCCCCTGCCAAAGCTACAGACTTGACAACGGAGAGGGAGGGATTTGAACCCTCGGTGAAGTTCTTACGCCCCACACACGATTTCCAGTCGTGCTCCTTCAGCCGCTCGGACACCTCTCCAAAACAAACTCGATGAGTTTAACACTTTTTTACTAATTATTGCTACGTCACTACTAAAAATATTCCTTGCTTTTATCAGATTTTTCATACTATATGATTCTAAAAAGTAAATAATTATGTGGTTAACAGAATTTATACCAAGTAGCAGTCAAAAGAGTAACGAGGCGGCAAGGAGAAAGCGACAAAGGCGTACTATGCTCGTACGTCAAGGAGCTTTAGACGAAGCCAACAAAGTTAATCGAATGACTGCAACTTGGTATTACTGTATTAATCAGTCATTGTATCAGGAGGATTATGGCACACTTTTTCACAAATTTTACAGAGATAACACCCGGTGCACAGGGTTCATGGGTAACTATTGACCTGTCTTCATATATACCTGAGGGGGCCACGGTTGTTTGTGTCCGGATAAGAGGGGGTGGTTGGTATGGCTTCAGAGCGTATGGATCTACTTATGATAATTACTTTACAAATAGCGGCGTAAATGGTTATTCAGAATTTTATACAGCCGTATCCACAGACAGAAAAATACAGATAAAACGTCAAAATACAAATGTTTATTGCTACCTCTGCGGTTACTTCACCAGTGATGCTATTGGGTTTTCAAATCCTTATCAGATAGCTTCCGACTTAACCACCTCTTGGGCGGCGTATGACCTCAACAGTTACGTGCCTTTGGGTGCTAAGTTTGCAGTGCTTGAAATACTGGCCGGAGCAGATAACCACGGAACCGGCATAAGAGCTTATGGCAGCACGGATACTCAACGCACATGGTCAGGGGTAGGATGGCATTACGGTTATATTATTGCACTGGATAACAACCGCAAAGTTGAAGCTGCAAGAAACGTCGGGCCAACCAAATTATACCTACATGGCTATATTACAAACGGTAAAGGCAAAATTAACGGCCTCGATAAATCCCCTGCAACAGGATCATATCAAACCATAGATATGAGCGCAGACCATCCGCCGTGGGGCTACGCCGGAGCACTGGTGCAGACATGGACTGACAACGGCGATAACCCACGCATAGCTCTACGGGCTCCGGGGTCAACCGATGACATGTATTATTCCACAGGCAACGTTACATATGTTGCCGGCATGGGTGCGGCTAAGACGTTTGAGTGTAAGCGTGAGAGCACGCATGTAAAAGTTTATGTTTTAGGGTATTTCTCAAAGCCGTATAAAAATGTGGATTTGGTGGCTCGTAACTGGGTGGGAGAGTTTAACAATCAATGTGCTGTATCGGGTTCAGTTTCAGATAGCGATAACGTAAAGATTAACCATGCAACCGGTGACAACGAGGTTTTAAAAGTATCGTCTGCACTTGCCGATATGGGTACTTTCAGCTCTTTAAACCTTATTACTTCTGAGATAATGACACGCTGTTTTTTTAACAGCCTCAGCGATAATTTGCTTTTTAGTGTTCCACAGGCGTTAGGTGATTCCGGCACGGAGTACTTTGTAAGCGCCATAAGCAACGAATATCTTAACCTTATAAACACTTATGGCGGCGACCTGGCAATGTTATTTATCAAACAACCGCTGCTGTTGGAACGCATATTACATTTTTCACTGGATATTGCTGAGGGTCATACCAAGGGTTTATTTATTTGCAACAAGATAGTTGATTCCGGAATTGAGGCGATGCTTGCCATAAGCAGCGGCATCAGCGATTCAAAGACAAATAGCTTACCTCTCACAATATCAGAGGGTTGGAATAAGTTCCTGAGCATTCAGAGCAAAATAGTGGACTCAGGGATCGAGACGATGCTTACCATAAGCAGCTCATTATCTGATACAAAGGACATTACCTTTACGACAATGATAGCGGAGGGAATTAATAAAACCTTGGCACTATTAACCAGCATGGCTGATCCTGTTAATTCGACTCTTTATGTTACAAACACAATTGAGGATCATTTGCATATACCGTTTTTTCTGCGCAATTCTTTAGCGCCGGTACCTGTAAAAAGAGTTTCTCCTGTGTGGGATTTAACACTGGAGGGCGTATCAATCAAGAGATATACAAAAAAAATAAACATGGACAGGCGGGAATCTGAACCTATAGACCAGATAGAGATTGAGCTGGCAGGGCTAACGTTATGGGATACCTGTAACCCTGCCACAAACTATGGGGAGTTACGGATTAAGTTAACAATAAATAGCAATGAGTATCAATTCTATCTGGAGAGCCGTGAAAAGAACGAATCGGCAGGAGAGGGGTTTAAAGCCGGTATGAACATCTGGGGCAGGCAAAAAACGGCAATATTAGCTGAAGGGTTTGCAACAAAATTAACAGGGACATACTCAAATAAGTACGCCTCAGAGATAGCAGTTGAAATCGCCGGTGATATTACGCTTACATGGGATTGTGACGACTACTGGATAAGCACATTTACGGCGGATGACTATCCGTTAAACGTGCTGGTTACATTGGCTGAGGGTATAGGTGCTGTGGTGAGAACTAAAATGGATGGTTCACTAACCGTCAGGAGTAAGTTTCCAGTTACACCTGATGAGTTATTAAACGAAACTGCTATATATTCATTTGACCGCACAGGGATAACATCACTGGATTACGCTGAGGAGCAGCCAGAATTCAACGCTGTCACAGTTAATCTCAGTACCAACAGTGCCGGCTTGCAAAAGTACTCAATCAAGGCGGTGGACGGCACATGTGCAAGGCCTGGGGAAACACTTCAGATGAAAGTTTATATTCCCTCGGCAAATGCCCTCTACAGCCTCAACGTAAGCGGCACAGCTACGGCAACTAAGATTGGCACGTACTCGGAGTCGGAGGATGAGGAGGTTAAATATTACGACCTGTGGGAGCTCACATCTGCTGTAACTGAAACAGTGTCACTGTCTGTCAGTACGGATACCGCCACTTCCTCAGTAACAGTGATAATGGGCGGTGGCGGCAAAGAGGCCGGCGCTATTAATAACGCCTTGATAACCACCGAGTCACAAGCCAGCACCGTTGGAGAGCTCTACCTGTATGAACATTACTACCGGCGTAAGAAATATACAATAGACGTTCCCTATAGCGGAGTTGAGGACGGAAAGGTAGCCACGGTGGATGATGAGGCCGGGGGGACATTCGTCAGAGGGATAGTGAGAGAGGCATCGCTTGAAATATCACTTTCCGGTGGTGCGGTAAAACTAAAAGAAATCATAAAAATCTGTGCTTATGAGGAGGGATGGTAGTGGGGGGTTCATCAAAGGTAAAGGCCTCGAAAACTGTATCATTTAAAAGCAGTTGTACAAGCTCGGGGGAAAGCATCATAGTGGAGGCGGATAAGGACTTAAATGTAGATAGCAGCGGGGATGAAAAATCCAGCTTTACGTTTGGAGATAACTACTATTTCAGGGTATATAAAACAGCCGGCATTTCGGGGTACAAGACGGCAGTCTCAGACGGTACACTCACAACTGTGGGAACACAGCAGAGTGTAACACAGGAGGAAACCATAAAATTTGAAAACACAAATACGGCTGAAGTGTCATATCCGATTAACTCCATCAATTCAATAACGTGGTGGGGGACATCCCCTGGAACAATCAAAAAGAGCGGCGATATGGAGGTCAGCTCAGAGTCGGAGGGTGTTGCCGTGGGGCGCTTAAGCTACGAAAGCACTTATGACAGTTACTCAATAAGCATATCACAGCCTGCCAACTATGATTCTGAATCAGACGAGGGCTATGAAGTGCTTATATATGTGGAGGAGAGTGTTTCGTAAGAGCAAATCTCAATGAAGCCGTCTCATAAGCAATGGATAAATATTTCTCTTTTGATATACAATAAATAAGAGGGAGGCTGAAAATGCAGCTACAGTGTGGTTTACAGACGCAGGAGGTGTTAATGTCTGCGGTGTCTAAAAACGTTAAGATTAAATCACCTGTATTACAATGGGTAGGGGAAAACACCGGCCTGTTGAAAGATGTTGTTGCATCCAAAATAAAAAAATCTGCATCCATTGTAAAAGCAAGGGAGGGAGGTTATTCAATGCCTGCTCTTGCGCAAAGGTGGACGCTCTGAATGATCTATTCATTTTTGTTTAAAAGCAAGTTACTCGTAAAGAAACACTTAAAGTCCGATACCACCGGTAAATATGATAAGGATATCGCCTCGTATGCAAGAGAGTTTGAACAAAAGTATCCTTACTTGTGCAGAAAACCCCGAAAAATAAACAAAGCCGGCTCCGTTGTTTTAATAAACAGCCCGTTGTACATGGCCTACAGTATGCAAATGGAATCAATTGCAGGCAGATTTTTAGAAAACAACGGTTTCAGAGTAATCTTTTTAACCAAATATGAACATAAAGGCCTCTCAGACAGAATCCATAAACAAATTCACGGTTTCAGTGAAATATTATATCTACAGGATTTTATGCCGGTTACTCTGTCCAGGCAGGCTAAAGAGATTTTAAACAGTATCATGAAAATGAAAACAATCCCTGAAATAAAAAAAGTACATTACAGAAATATTCCCCTTGGACTGCATGCTTTAGCCTCTTACCCTGGAGCTCTTCCAACAGGGGATATTAGCGGTAACAGAGCGTTTTTTGCACAAATATATAATAACGTTAAGTACTCTCTGATGGCAGCCGGTGCAGTAGAAAAAATCCTTGACGAAATAAAACCTTTAAAAATTATAAGCATGGAAAAAGGCAACATCGGAAACTGTGAATTGTTTTATGAGGCATTACACAGGGGGATTGACTACGTTTCATGGTTAAGCTGCCATGAGCCGAATTCTCTGATGTTAAAACGTTATAATTTAAGAAATCACCGTGCCCATCCTTTTTCCATCTCCGACAAATCATGGCGGGAAGTTCTCAGCGACAACAACGACCACAGTGAGTCCGTTTATAGTATTCTCAAAGACGGATATTTAAACGGACGATGGTTTGAGTACAAAAAACTGGCGGCTGATAAAGTCCTCTCAGATAAAGATGAAATAATAAAAACTTACGGGCTCAATCCCGGCAAAAAAATTGCAGTCATTTTTTCTCATATACTTGACGACGCCAACCTCTTCTTCGGAGAGGATATTTTTGTAAACGGTTTTTCAGAGTGGCTGGTAAAAACCGTAGAGGCTGCAGCCCTTAACACTCATGTCAACTGGCTTTTAAAGCTGCATCCGGCTAATGTCTATAGACGGGCGTTTCAAAACTACAGTGGCGAGTATGGCGAGATAGCCGCCATAAAAGAGGCTCTAGGGCAACTGCCTGAAAACATCAAAGTGATTCTTCCCGATACCGGCATAAATCCATGGTCTTTTTTTCAGATTGCAGACTATGGTGTCACTGTACGGGGCACAGTGGGGGCGGAGTTACCGTGTTTCGGCGTCCCTGTGCTTACGGCTGGAACCGGACGCTACGCTAACAAGGGCTTTACGGTGGATTCCACCTCCGTCTCAGAGTACCTGCAAAAAATAAGAAACATTCATGAGATAAAACCTCTTTCCCACAGTGAAATAGCCTTAGCCGTCAAACATGCATATCTTTTTTTCATAATCCGTCCTGCAAAATTCGATCTCCTTATAAACGATCTGTTTACGCACCCCCCGGGACATCCCATATGCAGAGACTTTAACCTTATAGATACAGAGGTCTTTCAAAGCAAACAGTTTTCAAATATTGCCCGCTTTATCGCTTTTTCCACTGATGAGGATTTTCTGTCAACACATAATTATTAGATATAAGATTGACATTTTACAATTTATACTTTAGATTAAAACAATGAGAGTTGTTCACCTAAGCACAGCCGACAATATCGGCGGCTCAGGCCGTTCCGCCTATAAGATTCACAAGGGGCTTTTAAACCTGGGTATTGACTCAAAAATGCTGGTCGGTTACAAGTCCTGCACAGACCCTGATGTTGTGAAAATCTCAAAGGGTATAATGTCTGTATCCGATAAAATTGCCGCAAAGATCACTAATGCATTATCCCTGCAGTACCTCTTTATGCCATCTTCCATCGGATTGCTGAGAAATCCGCAGATCCGGGCGGCCGACATCATTCAGTTATATAACACACACGGTAACTATTTCTCTCACAGCGTGCTGCCGGCACTTTGTAAAGTAAAACACGTATTTTGGCGGCTTTCTGACATGTGGCCTGTAACCGGCCACTGCACATACAGCGGAGATTGCACACTGTGGATGACAGGCTGTAAAAAGTGCCCTGATCTCGCCTGTTATCCACCTCTTGCTTTTGACAGTGCATCGTTGCTGTGGAAATGGAAAAAATCAGTTTACTGCCGGTCAAACATACATCTGATAGCGCCCTCTGTGTGGATGAGCAACATTGCAATGGAAAGTCCGCTTCTTAACATTTTTAAAATATCCGTTATACCAAACGGCATCGACACCGGCATCTTTAAGCCGTTAAACAAGTCCACCTGCAGGGACAGGTTAAGTATTCCCCAAAATAAAAAGGTGGTTTTATTTCTGGCCCATGTGGTAAAGAACAACCCTCGTAAGGGAGGAGCATTTTTTGCGGAAGTTATGAACAGGTTAGCCGCTAAACATAAGGGCGACATTGTTGCCATGATAGCAGGGGATGGGGCCAAGCAGCTCTCTGACGAGATAAACTGTCCTGTGTGGCGGCATGGCTTTGTTAATAACGACAGCCTTTTAGCTGACATCTATAACAGCGCAGACCTCATACTACACCCGGCAGTGGCGGAGAATTTACCCAACAGCGTGCTTGAGGCAATGGGCTGCGGAGTTCCAGCCGTGGCTTTTGACGTTGGCGGCGTAAAGGACATTGTCAGTCACATGGAAACCGGCTATCTTGCACCGGTTAAGGACTTTGAAAGTCTGTATAATGGGACTGAGATGCTTCTAACAGATTCAGTTTTATATGCAGCGCTGTCGGCTAATTGCCTCAAAAGGGTTAAATCCTCACACACGCTGACAGGACAGGCTGAACGCTTTGCTGCCCTGTACAGCTCCTGTATTAAATAAAATGTGCGGGATAGTCGGCATAATCGGGAAAAACAGGCCGGAGCTACTTTCTAAAATGAACGCACTTCAGGCTCATCGCGGCCCCGACGATGAGGGTACTTATGCCGACAACGCCAACTTGGTGTATCTGTCTATGCGCCGCCTTGCCATCATTGACATAGCACACGGTAAGCAGCCCATGACCGATGAGACCGGAAACTACACCATAGTATTTAACGGTGAAATATTTAACTCCCCCGAGCTGAGAGTTCAACTGCAGAGTCGTGGATATAAGTTTACGACAAAAAACTCAGACACTGAAGTGCTCCTTACACTCTACCAGGACATGTCTGTACAGATGCTGTCCAAACTTAACGGGATGTTTGCCTTTGTTATATATGACAAAAAAAGAGGTGTAATCTTCGGGGCAAGGGACAGGGTCGGCATAAAGCCCTTTTATTATACACTCAAAGGCGGCGCCTTTTCATTTGCCTCGGAGTTAAAATCCCTCTTAGCTCTTGACTATGTATCAAAAGATATAGATTTTAACAGCCTTTACCACTATGTCAGCTTACAGTTTGTACCGGCGCCAAACAGCATTTTCAATGATATAAAGAAACTGCCGGCCGGGCATTTTTTTACATACACACTCAGTTCAAGGAGTCTTGACGTTCAGCGGTACTGGCGGCTGGATGTTAATAACACAGAGGACAGGACTGAGGCACAGTGGCTGGAGATAGTGCAAGAAAAATTAAGAGAAGCAATCCGGCGCTGGACACTAAGCGATGTGCCGCTTGCGTGCTCGCTCTCAGGCGGGCTGGACTCATCCGCAATCGTAGCTCATTTATCTGAGGCCGGAGCCGGCAATTTGCGAACATACTCCTTTGGCTTTACAGGGCAGGAGGGCAAGGAGCTTAACGAGCTGCCACTTGCCGCCATGGTTGCCAAAAGATATGACACCATACATCATGAAGTAACCATTGAGAGTGACACGTTGATTGAGGACATTGATTCAATGGTTTGGCACCTCGATGAGCCCTACGGTGGAGGTCTCCCATCATGGTACGTGTATAAAATAATCAGCAATGACGTAAAGGTTTGCCTGACCGGAACCGGCGGGGATGAACTGTTTGGTAATTATGAGAAGTATTTAATATATGAACGGAGCGCTCTTTACAGGCATTTAAGAGCTCTTAGAGACAGCGCAGGGCAAAATGTTCTTAAACAGATACGGGATGCTTTAAACTATCCGTTTGGGCATTTTTATCACAGGTACTTCTCAGACGCCGCTAAGGATTCCCTTGTTTTTGATAAAAAAGCCCCTGCTGATGAGTCAACAGAGCAGCTTATAGAAAATCTCCGGAGGGCATCTGGCACAAAGAGTGCCCGCAACGGGGTTGCTTACATTGACTTTCAACTGCAGCTGCCGGAGGAGTTTTTGCTTGTTACAGACCGTTTTTCAATGGCTCATTCACTGGAGGCAAGAGTGCCTTTTTTAGACCACGAACTGATTGAGACAGTGTTTAAAATGTCTCCGCAGATACGAACCGGAGGTGGCATGATGAAATCATTTTTAAAAAAACTGCTTACGGATATGTTGCCCCCTGAGGTCATAACAGGGCGTAAGAGGGGGTTTGTTTTACCGATTGAGTTATGGATGCGCAATAAGTTAAAACCACTGCTGCATCAGTATTTTTCACCGTCATACATTAAAGAGCAGGGAATATTCTCCTTGGACCTTTACACAAAAATCGCTGCTCCTCATATAGCGGGCAAAGCTAACTTCACTCATCAGATATGGACACTGTTGATGTTCCAGCTGTGGCACAGGAAATTTATGGCATAGTAATTGCAATTCTAATTCAAAAGTAAACGCAAGCGGCATAGACACTTATGCTGCATTTCCAGGGCGTTGTGGCCGGCATACCTGCTTTATTTAACAACACTCCTTCTAAAGGAGATATGAGCTGGAAATAAATATCTATCCGGGTACAACATTCATATCAACATCGTCCAGAATGACGTAACAGCCCATCTTATAGCGCATATCGTTATTGGCCAACTGTACCAGATAGGCGTCATGCACCCAGTGGTTTTGTATGTGGGTCTCAAGAGTGCCGTCAGATATGGAAGCCGTAAAAGTGTAATGGCCGTTTTTAAGTTTTGGAAACACAAAGTCAAACTCTACCCTGATTCTGTCGGCAGGCCCAATCGGTTTTATCGGGATGTTATACATGTAATTGTTAAGTGTAAACATGAAATTACCATACACATCCTTAAGGATTATTCCAAAGCCCGGATTAGCTATTGGTTTTGCCACTCTGGCTTCAATAATGAAACGAACGTCCTCTCCCCCGCTTAAAGAGCCGATCCGCTGTCCGGTAGTCCTGTTGATGAGAGTTACCCTTTGTATTTCCGCCCCACCCTCACCAAATGACGAGTATCCAGTGACGTCCTCCCACAAGGAGGCGTTGCTGTATATATCGTTTTGCTTTTTGTCGATATTATTGCCGCCGGCTATCCCCTTGCTGTTTTCCTCCACTGTTATCGAATCGTAGCACATAAAGGAAAAATACTGTTTGCTTACCAATTCAGGGTCACCGTAACGATATATGGAACCATCCTTAAGCCACACCGCAACATCACAGAAGCTCTTGATTGCTCCCATATCGTGGGAAACAAATATTATGCTCTTTCCCTGCTCTTTAAATTCCCTGAAACGCCTGAAACACTTTTGCTGAAAGCGGATATCTCCAACACTCAATGCCTCATCCACGATGAGTATCGCAGGGTCTATGTTTATCGCAACAGCAAAGGCAAGTCTCACAAACATCCCGCTTGAATATGTCTTAACCTGCTGGTCGGCAAAGTCCCCTATTTCGGCAAAACTCACTATATCGTCTATTTTTTCGTCTATTTCCTTTTTAGAATAGCCCATAAGAGTGCTGTTAAAATAAACATTCTCCAGGCCGGTAAGCTCCGAGTTAAAACCTGCCCCCAGCTCAAGCAAAGCAGATATTCTGCCGCAACGGTGTACAGTGCCCGAGGTCGGTGTAAGTACTCCCGTCAAAATCTGTAAAAGCGTTGATTTCCCAGCCCCGTTTTTCCCAATTATCCCTATAGTTTGTCCCTTTTTCAACTCAAAGGAGACATCCTTCAGCGCATAGAAATCCATATGATATTTTCTTCTAAACGGATGAATTGACTCCTTAAGCCTGTCTATTTTTCTTTTATAGAGTTTATAGACCTTAGAGACGCCCTCAGCCCTTATAGCCGTCTCCCCTGACCGGCAATCCTCAGCAGTTAGTGCACAATCACGGGACAGCTGCGAGTTTTCAGTTAACACAGGGTTTCCGTTAAACGTAAGCGTATCCATCGCCTTTTATATTACATCCGCAAAATGAGGCCTTAACCTTTTAAAAAGAAAGGCTCCTAAAAAAAACACAGACGTTGCAACGATCCAAAAATAAATTGAGAGCATACCCTCCTCCCAAAACCACACATTGTTTATCAAGCTGTTTCTATATCCGTTTATTATATAATAAGCCGGATTTAATTTTAAAAACAATATAAACTTTGCCGGTATAATTTTAACATGCCAAAATATCGGTGTCAACCAGAAAATAAACTGCAAGAGCATGTTAACTATTTGCCCCATGTCACGAAAAAAAATAGTTACAGAAGAGGTTATCCACGAAACTCCGGTAACAAACACAATAGCGGCAAAAAGATAGTACGGTATCTGGAGAACATACAGGCCGATACTGTAGCCGGAAAAAAAATAAATCAGAATAACTAAAAAAAGAAAAAACAAATGAACATACAGAGCTGATAATATTTTAACAAGCGGAAGCATGCTAACTCGAAACACAACCTTTTTAACTAAAAAACTGTAGTCTAAAATAGAGTGGGTAGCATTGGCTAAACTGTCGGAAATAAAAAACCACGGCACTATCCCTGCAATAAGCCAATGGAAAAAAGGAAAATTTTCAACAGGCGAGCTTTTAAAACCAAGATGAAACACAAACCACAGAATCACGACATAAACTACAGGATTAACAAAAGCCCAAATGAGCCCGAGATAGGAGCCCAGATACTTTGATTTGAAATCCCTCCTGGTCAGCTCAAAAATCAACCCGCTGTTGCTCACCATATCCGCTATATATTTAAACACACCCTTCACTTATGCCCCTAAAACACTGTGCATGAAAGACATAGTGCATGATTAAGCAAAAGAATAAAAGTCCTTCTCCTTGATTATAAGAAAAAACCTGTACAGCACCGCTAAACCTTTACATGTTGAAATAGTCAAACTTTTCCTCCGTATGAACCCAGCGGGTCAGCTTATATATAAAAGCAGGTTCCCAGTCGGGATTTAAAGTGACAAAGTACTCCTGCCCTTTAACCAGCATACGTTCGCCGTTTATAAGGTTATGAAGTTCGTAGGTTTCATCGTAAGCAATGCCGAATTGCCCGACAGGAATAGTAAGCTTGCAACTGTGAGTGTTAAAGGGATCCAGATTAACAACGCACAAAATAATGCTCTTATTATCCACAGTGGTCTTTACGTAGAATAAAACATTGTCATTATCGCAATGATGAAAACGCAGATTTTTATACTGGTGCAGGGCAGGGTTTTCTCGCCTTATTCTATTTATTTTTGTGATAAAATCCTTAATATTGCCGGCTCTGTCCCAGTCCCAAACCTTGTAGTCATACTTCTCGGAGTTTAAATACTCCTCCTTGCCTGCAACTGCAGCATTTTCGCAGAGTTCATACCCGCTGTATATGCCATAGACAGAGGACAGCGTAGCGGCAAGCACTAAACGCATCTTAAAAGCCGGGCGGCCTGCAATTTGAAGAATCTGAGGCAAAATGTCAGGCGTATTGGCAAAGAGATTCCCCCTCATATACTCAGCACATTCCGACTGCGTCAGTTCCGTAAAATACTCCGTGATTTCACCTTTAAAGTTTCTCCACGTAAAATAAGTGTAGGATTGAGTGAATCCCACCTTTGCCAGCATTCTCATCACAGGAGGCCTTGTAAAAGCCTCCGAGAGAAATATCACATCAGGGTAAACCCTTTGCAGCTCAGTAATCAACCACTGCCAAAACGGTATTGGTTTAGTGTGTGGATTATCCACTCTGAATATCCGCACACCGTGCTTAATCCAAAACTCAAGGATGCTTCTCATCTCCTCCCAAAGCGCATCTTTAGCATCTCCGGGGGCGTAGAAATTAAGAGGGTATATGTCTTCATATTTCTTAGGGGGATTCTCGGCATATTTAATAGTACCGTCGGGGCGTTTAAAGAACCACTCCGGATGATCTTTAACATATGGGTGGTCGGGGGAGCAGTTAATTGCAAAGTCCAATGCAATCTCCATTCCCATGCTTTTACAGGCTTTTTCAAGCTCCGTGAAGTCTTTTATCGTGCCCAGCCCCGGCTCTGTTGCCTTATGGCCGCCCAGCTCACTGCCTATAGCGTAGGGACAGCCCGGGTCCTGTGGGGTGGGATTTAAACTGTTGTTTGGCCCCTTGCGGTTTGTAACCCCTATTGGGTGGATGGGGGTAAGGTACAAAACGTCAAAACCCATTTCTTTTATTTCAGGAAGCCTCTTTATGCAATCTTTAAATGTTGCACTCTTGCCGGGTTTGTTGCCCTGAGAACGCGGGAATATCTCATACCAGGCTGCATAACGCGCCCGCTCTCTATCCACTATTACCTCAAGGAAGGGTTCGTTGACAGTCAGATCGGGTTTTTGCTCATACATCGTAACAAAGTCCGTCAACACTGCATCGGACATTATCGTCAGCTTGTCCTTCTGGTTTTTCTTTTTGCTTATTAATACAAGAATCCCTTTCAGGTAGGATTTCTCATCGTCGGGAACACTTTCGTCTATGAGAGATGTCAGGAAAATCTCACCCTCTGCCAGTTCGCTTCTTATATCCGCCCCGGCTGCAAGTTTCTTTGTTGTATCCTTAAGCCATGACTGGTAAATGTCCGTGTATGCTTCTATGGTATAAAGGTATCTTGTGTTTTTCTCTAAAATAAAGGAGCCCTGCCATAAATCAAGCCCCTGGTTTAATGATTCCATTTCAACACTTTGCCACGTGTTGTCACCATATTTTTCCTTATACTTAAGGTTAACCCTTGTCAGGTCGTGGCCGTCTCTGTAAACCGCGGCCTTTACTACCAGAGTTTCCCCCACTTCACGCTTTATTGGAAACTTACCACCGTCAACGGCAGGCGTTATCGCCTCTATCACAAACGGCTTTATAAAAAAAGTATTCATCCTGAATCCTCCAACCGGTTTTTCAGTGTTAATGAAAAATAAACAAAAACTTGTCTGTCATATAAACTTCTTATATAAATCAACAACCTCATGTGCAATAGTTTTCCAGCTGAAATGCTGCTCAGCCCTCTGTCTGCCCTTAAGCCCCATCTCAAGCCGTAGTGCTTTATCGTCAAGAATTTTATTTATTGCCTGTGCCAGATCCTTTGAAAACACACCCGGTTCAACCGGCTCAAAAGGACATTCCTTAAGTTGTTCCAGTTTAACCAAAGTGCCGGTTATCCCGTCCTCAACGATTTCCACAATGCCGCCCACAGCAGAGGCAACTACCGGTATTGAGCAAGCCATAGCCTCCAGATTTATAATTCCAAACGGCTCATATATGGATGGGCAGCAAAAGACCGATGCGTGCGAGTAAATTGGGATTATATGGTCTTTGGCAACCATTTTCTGAATCCAGATAACATTTTTACGTTTTGTCTGGATTTTCATAACGCTGGCTTCCATTTCAGCTTTAATTTCAGGGGTATCCGGTGCTCCGGCACAGAGCACAATTTGTGCCTCATCGTTTATGTGGGAGATGGCGTTTACCAGATGGATTATGCCCTTTTGTCTTGTAATTCTGCCTACAAAAAGCACATATGGTTTATTTGGGTCTATACCGTACTCCGCTAATATTTTTTCAGACTGTGTGGGCTTGTATTCTTCTGTATCTATGCCGTTATATATTACAGTTATTTTCTTTTCATCTATGTCAAAGAGCCTGACAATGTCATTTTTCATCCCCTCAGAGACGGCGACAATGGAGTCGGCCATGTTGAGGGCGGTTTTTTCAATCCACACAGACATGTCATAGCCGTAGCCCAATTGCTCTCGTTTCCATGGCCGGAGGGGTTCAAGGGAATGAGTCGTTATAAAAAACGGAATATTGTAGGATTTACGGGCGGTTACTCCCCCAAAGTGGGTGTACCATGTGTGGCAGTGGATTACATCTGCATCCACAGGGGCGGCATTCATCATTACACAGTTGTACAGGGCGGTAAAAACCGACTTCAGTTGCTTGTCAGTATTGTCAAACAGTTTTTGGTCAAAACCATAGCCTTTTACTTTTAATGCACTATTGCTAAAGTCCTGATTACCGAAACACCTTACCTCTACATCAATAATATTAGAGAGCTCGCGGCTGAGGTACTCCACATGTACACCTGCGCCTCCATAAACATTAGGCGGATACTCGTTTGTTAAAATCAGTGCTTTCATCAACACTCCTCTTTTGGGTGTTAAACAGTTACCAGCCGACAGTTTCAGGCTGCCGATACACCATCATCTTGTTAATTTACATCAAATCATGCAGTGCCATTATAGCTTAAAACCATATGGTTTGGCAAAAGCAATCCGGTATTGTTGCCGGAAAAAATCTTACACATTAAACCGGAAATTGACAATATCTCCGTCGTTTACAAGATATGTTTTTCCCTCAAGGCGTACGGTGCCGGCTTTACGGGCATCCGCCACAGACCCTGCGGCCATAAAATCAGTGTAGGAGACAACCTCCGCCCGAATAAAACCTCGCTCAATGTCGGAGTGGATTTTCCCTGCAGCCTCAAGAGCCGTGTTGCCTTGCTTAATAGTCCAGGCCCTTACCTCATCCGGCCCAACCGTTAAAAATGAGATAAGTCCGAGCAGAGAATATCCTGCCCTTATTAATTTTTTAAGAGCAGGCTCACCAATATTTAAATCATCAAGAAACTCCTTTGCCTCATCCGGGGGCAGCTGCCCTATTTCCATTTCAATCTTACCATACACAGGTATTATAAACTGAGTGGGGAAGTTGAGTTTCCGGCTTATTTCAGATATTGTGCCGGCAGGCTCCGTGTCGCCCTCACCCATATTCAGAACAATTATTTTTGGTTTTATTGAAACAAACTGGAGGTGCCTGAGCTCCTTAAGCTCTGTCTCTGTAAAGTCCACAGACCTGAGGGGCTTTTCCTGCTCAAGCAGTGCTCTGACCCTGGTAAGGAGCCTCATTTCCGCCTCATCAGGCTTTTTACCACGCCTTAAGCCGTCTTCCATTCTGGTTATGCGTTTTTCAACCAGGTCAAGGTCGGCAAAAATCAACTCCATCTCAACGTTAAGGGCGTCACGGACAGGGTCAACCGTGCTTTCCTGATGAACCACCGAGTCATCCTTAAACACTCTGATGGTTTCCACAAAAGCATCTGCGTCTTTCAGAGCGTCAAAGACTTTTCTGTTTTGAAGCAGGCCGCCTCTGGAAATCCCCATAAAATCTTTATACTCTATGGTGGAGTAAGTAATTTTCTTTGGTTTAAAGATTTTAGAAAGCTCATCAATTCTGATATCCGGCACCTTTACAAGGCCCGGGTGCGGCTCAGAGGGCGATGACGGATATATGGACGTCTCCAGATTCAGGCCGGTTAATGCATTAAATATAGTAGTCTTTCCGGAATTTACAAGCCCGGTTATCGCTATTTCCAACTTTTATGCCTCCGGTGAAGCAATTTTTAAATCGTACAGCTTAAAATGCTATTATAGCAGTTTAGCGGAAAAGGATAAAAGTAATAATGGAAGAATTAAGTACTAAAACCAAACTTTTTTCAGATGTTTAGTTCCAGCATAATGTCAGGTTTAAGCTAGTCTCGGAAAAAACCGATATAAAATTATGAAAACACAAAATGTCAGGTTAAACTACATAGCAATAATGAATGTGGGGGATTTAAAGGCAACTGTTGGATTGCACAACTTCCAGGATGTTGATAAGGTTATAGAACATCTCATCAGCAGGTATTCGGCTGTCGTTGTTGATTTAAGAGATATTTGGATTAACTAGTGTCTAATTGCAAAAGTAATAGATATTTCAAATAATTCTGATTAATTTTTTAAAAGAGGAGATTACCACGTCGCTGTGCTCCTCGTAATGACGGATAGAAACGTCAACGCACAGCCCAGCGCCGTCATTGCGAACCCCAAAGGGGTGTGGCAATCTCAGCCCTTAAAGGTAAAACTCATTGACAACAAAATTTTGCAAGCCATTATAAAAAGGATATAACTCTGAAAAACTATCGCAAACTTCTGCAATTAGACACTAGAATATCAGCCTCTCTAATGTTATACTACTAAGAAACTCATCGTAAGTGCTTGTTTTTGAAGGATTTTTTTCAAGCAACTAACCGTTTTATTTGTGTAAATCATGCCGCCAACTCCTCTGTCATTCTGTGCTCCTGAGCTTGTCGAAGGGCTGAGCCTATCGAGAGCTCACTTCTCTGTCATTCCCAACTTGATTGGGAATCCAGTCCTTTAAAAACATCTTCAAAGGACCTGGATTCCTGCTTTCGCAGGATTGACAACAAGAGTCTATTGCCATATTAAGTTCTTACTAAAGGAATGTCCGGCCACATCGGGCATCGGATACTCCTAAGAAACCTTCGTTGTACTTAGTCTTAAACTCTGTTGAAAAAACCAATATTGAAAAAATATTTTTTAATCGGGTACAATAGTGCGGGCGGAAATGATTACAAAAAATGCAACGAGGTGAAATTGTGAAAAAACATGGGTATGAGAGTATAGGGATGGCGTTTCAGGGAGGGGGCTCCCTGGGCGCCTATCATATAGGAGCATATAAGGCACTTTCCGAGGGCTCGTATGAGCCGGATGTTGTCTCCGGCATCTCAATAGGAGCCTTTACGGCGGCTATAATAGCCGGCAATGAGCCACAGGACAGACTTAAAAGCCTTTACGGATTCTGGGATTCTATTGCATGGCCGGATGTAAGCGGTTTTGCAAAAGCAGGGACACAGTTAAAGAGGTTTCACAACACACTGTCTTCAATACAGGGGTTTTTATTTGGCCAGCCTAATTTCTTTTCACCACGGCTGCCTGCACCACAGTTCTATCCGGTGGGCTCCACTGAGGCGACAAGTTACTACGACACTGAGGAGTTGGCCTCCACACTTAAGAAATTTGTAAATTTTGACAGAATCAACACCAGTAAGACACGCCTTCTTCTGGGTTCCGTACGCGTAAAGGACTCAGTGCTAAAGTTTTTTGACAGCCGGCATGCCAAAGACAATAATTACAAAATCGGCCCCGAGCACGTAATGGCAAGCGGTGCCATGCCACCCGGTTTTCCTGGAATCAGAGTGGACGGCGACCTTTACTGGGACGGCGGTTGTATCTCCAATACCCCACTTAAGGGTATATACAAAGCCATACCGGACATGGACATGCTGGTCTTTATGATTGACTTGTTTAACCCCATAGGGAAAGAACCGGAGGATATGAATGACGTTACGACAAGGTATAAAGACATTCTGTACTCAAGTCGCACATTTGACCACATAAAATACATCAATAAGCGCCATAACCTTGCCTGTGCACTTTCCAAAGCGCTGGGCAACGCCAACCTTGACAGTGACACGTACGCAGAACTGAAATTTATGCTCAGAGATAAAATATTTGATATTGTGCACATTGTTTATGATGCTCCAGCCTTTGAAGTACCAACTAAGGACTGTGAATTTTCTAAGAGTTCTATCAGAGAGCGTGCCGAGCACGGTTATAACGACATGGTAAAAGCCCTCAGGGAAAGCCCCTGGCTTAAAGAACGCCCAAAGGGGATTGCGTCATTGTTTTCAGGCTTCAGAGGCGGTACCGCCTATAAATAAAACAGTTCACAGAGACGGTTTTCAGTAATTGACAAAACAGTAAAAATATGTTAGGGTAAAGCCGGTACAGTTTACCGGCGGCTCAGATTAGAGGGCTTTTGTGGTTGAGTTAAACCGCCGGGGTTGAAATCTGTAAAAGTGGAGGTCTGTTATGGGTAGTCACAAGACAGGACATGATGTTAAGAGATATGTGTTTTTAGGTTCGTTTCTCGGCGGCCTGATTGGGGCAACGGCTGCTCTGCTTTTAGTGCCACAGAGCCCTGAGGACAGAAAGAAAACCCTTACCGATATACAGAGAGACTTATTTACTCCGGTAAAGAATAAGTTTCAGGAACTGGTTGAACACGTGGGCGACTCTCTGATAAAGGCTATTGATGATGCCGCTAAGAATGCCGTGGAAAATGTCTCGGAAACTTCAGGGCAGCACATAGAAGACAATGTTAACTAATATAACGCTAACGGCAAATACAGGCTTTAAAGGATGTTTAAATGGATAGTAAGCTTTTTTTGCTGCTTTCTTTTCTGCTACTGGCAGTTCTGATTCCGTTTGTTGTGCATATACTAATTCAGATAAGCCGTATGATTGGTTCACTGACAGGGTTGATAAAAACAGCTGATACGTCTCTTGGCACTCTCGTGTCTGAGGTAACGGTAACCGTTAAGACGGCAAACAACATAGTGAAAACAATAGATGAGGTCATAGCCGGATTCAGAGAGTTTGTAGGAGCACTGAGGGAGCTGGGTGAGGGCGCAAGAAAACTCTCCGGCGCACTTAAGGACTCTATAGGCTATTTAGTTAATCTGATGTCACAAACAACAGGCCTGCTTGGCTTACTCAAAAAGGCTATAGAAATGCTAATAAAAGGATTAAAGAAAAAGGGAGGTCAAAATGAAGAAGAATGAGGGAGAAAAGGGGGTTTCATCTGCCTTTATTGCAGTAGCAACGATAATAGGCAGTATGATGGGAGCAGTGATTGGACTTGTGCTTGCCCCTCAGTCCGGTAAACAGACCAGAGAAAAGATTAAAGAAACCTACGGTGAATTGGTTGACAGTGTCAACACAATAGCTAAGAAAGTTGACGGTACGCTTCCAGGTGTGTTGGAAAAATTCAAAACAGAGCTTAAGGATGTCCCTGAGCATGTAAAGACCGATATTTTAGCACTGTCTAAAGAAACTGAGGACAGACTAAACCTTGCTGTGGAAAAAGGCAATACACTCATAAGCGGCTTTAAAACCACTATCGCTTCCACTTTGGATGAAGGGAAAAAAGTGCTTAATTCCTCCTTCAGCAATGAAGAAAAAAAAAAGAATTAGAGAATGACAACCATACCGAGAAAAAGCACGATAAAAAGAAGAACCATAAAAAGAAAAAACATGATTGAGAGTTAGATATTAGCCGGCTGGTGTTGTGTTGCGGCTTGCTTAACGGTATGTAAGAGCTTACTATAAACGCGTGTTTTTTTTTCATTCATAGCGCCAATTTCATAAATGGATTGAGCTTTTTTTTAGTACAGGTTTTCATTAATGCCAAGTGGCAATCAAAAGAGTAACGAGGCGGCTGGGAACAATCGACGCCTCGTTATACTTTTGAATTAGAATTGAAATAACAGTTGAAACTGAAGCTGAAGCAGACACGCACCGGATAGCCGGCATACAGTTTCTCATCAGACTATTTTAAGCCCGTCTTTCTTTGCAGCCTGCACTACCGCCTCTTTTAATTCCGAGGCTGATTGAAATCTTTTATGCTCTTCTTTTGACACCGCTTTATCAACAACTGCGGCCAGGGCTGCCGGAAGGTTTTTGTTGCGTTCTTGAACAGGTATCGGGGTGTCCTCTAAGACCATATCAAGAGGGTGTCTCCATTTTTTCCCTGAGCGGCTGGATTCAGGCGGATACTTAACGGTGTATTTAGCACTCAGCATATAATAGAGGCTTACACCGGCTGAGTAAACATCAGAGGGAGGCTTTACAGATTTATAATTTGTAATCTGCTCCGGCGATAAAAACATCAAAGAACCACCAAAGGTTCCTGTCTGTGTAAAATCATACAGTGAATTCCCTGCCTCCTCGTAGGATTTAGCAAGGCCATAGTCAGTGATTTTTACCACTAAACCAGCATCGGTATGGATTTTGTTCAGAAGGTAATTTGATGGTTTTAAGTCCCTGTGAACATATCCGCTGCCGTGGATAAACTCAAGACCTGTCAAAACCTGTATTATTATCTTGCAGGCTAAATCGGGCGGCAACGGGCCCTTAAGAGTTGTCTTTATAAGTTTACCCAAATCACCTCCTGACATAAACTCACTAATCAGAAACGGCATATCCCCAGCCTCACCCTTGTCAAGGTATCGTACCAAATACGGATGATTCAGGCGGGCCTGAATATCCATCTCCCGTGAAAAAAGCTTCAGGCCGGATAAGTTTTTCTTGCCGTCTATATTGACCCTTTTAAGTGCATACACACGCCGTGTGCTTACCTGAACTATCTTATACACACTGCCCATAGCACCTCTGCCTATCTGGCTTAAAACAACATAAGCCTCCCCTGCATCAAAAATCGGAGCCTTTGTACGCCACTTCCACTCACAGTTATTACACAAATACATACCGTCCTGAAACTCATCGGCTCTGCCGTCAGAGTTTGCTGCCTCAGTCAAGTCGGAATTACAGCTGACACAGTGGTAATGTTTGTGTGAATCGCTGTGTTTTTTTAATACTTTGCCACCGGCCAACTCCGCCCTGCACCTATTACATATGTAGTGCATCGATTTACGCTCTGTCTGTGGTATGCTTTCATCCACCTCATGGTCAACGTTTTCATGACACACTGCACAATAAACGTAGTGGAACTTCTGTGTGTCATCCTGATCAATCAGCACTTTTATTTTAGTGTTGCCTATTGTTATTTCATCTTTGTCGTGAAGCTCAGTTCTGTCAACTCTCCTGCCATTTACAAGGGTTCCGTTTGTACTGTTTATATCGGTTATGTAACAGACATTGCGTCTTATCTCCAGGATGAAATGCGTTCGTGATATGTAGAGATCATCCTTTTTGGCAAGCCTCAAATGTGCCTTCTTTGACCTGCCTACCAAAAAAGTATCCGATTCGGTAAAGAAAAACTTCTCTCCGGTATTTGGACCGGCTATAACATTAAGAGTCACTTTCACAGTTGCCGTCCTCTTATTTAGAGCAGACTGTAAAACATATCAGGTGTTTAGCCACTCAATAGCGCCCTCATAGTCGTTATGAAACACCTTGTGCTGCTTTGAAAGTACAAAGGCAATAGATGCCTTAAGTGCAGTGGCAGCCCCTGGAACAACAGTGGCGCTCTTTATTACCTTATCCTTAATGCGGGTATCAAAACTCTTCATCTGAAGCGCAAGCTTCATCGGGGGTTTTGACATATTTAATGTATCATAAAGTATCTTATTTGCCTCTGTTGTATTTAACAACTGCTCTATCTGCGTTGCAGAATCATTTACCAACTCACTGCTCATTTCACCCACGTAGTGGGCTATTATCACACTGCCCTTTACTTCTGTCTCAAACTTGCCACTCATAATAAAATACCTCCCTTAATGGGCACTAGTTTTCCTTACACTTGTTTTTTCATCCTGATTGTCCTTTACCTTCTCAATTGCAGGTTGATCTGACGATAAAACCATTATGCTTATTCTTCTGTTTCGCGGGTCTGTGGGATTTTCAGCTATAAGGGGCTGCGTTGCCGCTAAACCTGAAACTTTAGCAAGATCGTTAGGATCCAAACCGCTTTTTTCAAGTTCCCTTCTTGCCGCAGACGCTCTGTCGGTGGAAAGCTCCCAGTTGGTATATTTATTGCCTGAGTATGCCGTTGAATCGGTATGTCCCTCTATTGATATTTTCATATCTTTAAAGGCTGTTATGTTTTCAGTAACCAGTTTCAAAACCGCCTTCGCCTCAGGCGTGAGCTCAGAACTGCCAATGGTAAACATAGGCTTACCCAGTTTATCTACAATGTCTATCCTCACACCCCCCTCTATCACATCAACAAGCACCTGGTCCTTTGCAGCGGCTAATTTTGTCTCTATATCGTGTTTAAGTTTTTCCTTAAACTCTTCCTTGTTTTGCTTGTAAAAACTGTCACCTTTTTTTTCATTTACATCCTGGGCGGTGCTGACAATCTCGGTGTCAAGTATTTCCTTGCCCTTACCCATAAAACCTAAACCAGCCGCTTCCATAATACCGACAGTTTTAAAATATGTGGATAATTTAAGTTTTTTTTCCGGAGACACCATAGAAATAAGCCACATAAGAAGAAAAAACGCCATCATAGCCGTCACAAAGTCGGCATAGGCAACCTTCCATGAACCGCCGTGAGCGGCGGCATGGCCACCTTTTTTCACCTTTTTGATTATTACAGTCTGTCCTTTCATTTTCTTATCGCCTCCTCAAGCTCTGCAAAAGACGGCCTTTCAGAATTAGGGATAGCACGCCTTCCCGACTCAACTGCTATCTGCGGTGCCGCCCCCCCTACAAAAGCAACCAGAGAAGCCTTGATTACGTGGAAATATACCTCACCTTCCTTTGCCTTAAGCTCAAGGTTGGTTGACATAGGCCCCAAAAATCCATAAGCCATCAAAATACCAAGAAAGGTTCCGACAAGGGCTGAACCGATACTGTGTCCAAGTACCTCCGGTGGTTCGCTTATCTTGCCCATTGTCACAACAACTCCTAAAACCGCCGCCACTATTCCAAACCCAGGCATAGAATCACCCACCTTACCGATACTCTGTGAGGGCAGAAGAGCCTCGTGGGCATTTGCCTCAATATCTATCTCCAGCAGGTCGGAAAGCTCATGAGGCGGCATGTTGGTTGTTATTATCACTTTCAGGTTATCGCATATAAAACCCATAGCTTTCTTATTATCCAAAACACTCTTGTATTTTGTAAATATTGCGCTTTTACTCGGGTCCTCGACATCCTGCTCGATAGATATCAAACCCTCTTTTCTGACCTTTGAAAATATAATAAAGAGCAGGGACAACAGCTCAAGGTACTCATGCTTATGTGCGCCTCCCTTGCCAAATATTGTCGGAATACTTGCCATAACAAGTTTCAAAACAGCAGGCGGGCTGGATACCATCAAAGAGCCAACCGCACAACCTCCCAATATAATGAACTCAGGTATATTGATAAGCATGGCAAGATTGCCATGCTCCATTACATAGCCCCCTAATAATGCGCCCATTAGCACAACAAATCCCATGATTACAATCATAGTTTAAGGTTTAAGCCCCCTTTGCGCTCTCAATACCTCTCTTTGCCTCTTAAGAGTATATTGGATTATTTCGTCTCTTACACCCTCCTCAATATTTGTAAAACTTATTGCTGTATCAAATCGCCCGTCTTCAACCACCTGACTAAGCACTACCACACCCATAGCCGACAACCCTATCGGCGGGGAAGAGGGTAAGAGCATTTTCACAGCCACATTGTCATGAAGCTCGAATTTCTTATCCAACCGTAACCGTATTCCCGAGCCGCTTATATTTACAGCCCTCTCGGGTGCTTTCATTAACCCCTCATGGTCAAGAAAAAGCCTGTCCAGTATGAGACCGACTTTCATATTTATATCAACAAGCATTTTCCAAAGCACAGGGCTTATATTCTCATCAGGCACATCAACCATATACGATCTCATATCCGATAACTCCAGACCATATTCAGACAGAATTTTAGACTTTTTTTCGTATGGATTGCCGGCTATACTTGTTATAACCACAGGAAAGGTATCATCAACCCTGAAATAATCCCTCTTTTCGCTGCCATGAACTTTTAACGTAACTATATTGCCCTTTACATCTGCAACCTCCGTGTAATAATCCATCGTTTCTGTTGCCACAACAAGACTCATTCCTATACGCAGATTGGCAGCACCTTCCTTGACATTTAAAAAGATAACATCATTGTTTATCTCCACTACAGAGGCAATATACTGCTCCGGCTTAGGCATTATCTTACAAACTACATTTATGTTCTTTCCTAGTGACATTTGCTGCGGCTCCGTTAAAGTCTCATAGAAAAGCAGACTTCTGCTGTAGTAATACTACTATCAGTGTAAAATAGCAGAAAATATTACGATGTGTCAACTGAGAGCTTCTAATGCCAAACAAACTACAACAAGGTGAATTGGTTATGAAAACAAAAATAGTTTTAACTCTCCGGTCTCTCAGTGTGAACTGTTTATGGTTCTGCTGGTATATAGGTCAGTTGCCGGAGTAGTAGTCTTTATCTCTTGCCAGGCGCTTCTGAGAGTTTTCATAAGTTCCTGAACGTGATATACCTTATCAATGGAATCATTGGCATTTGCGCGGGTAAGCTCCACGAGCATGTAGGTATAGAGGTCCTGCAGGTGGAGGGCTATTTCGCCGCCTGCCTCTATGTTTAATGATGCAAGAAGTTCTTCTAAAATCATGCGGGTTTTGTTTATATACTCGATTTTAACCAGTTTATTTTTTTTCTCTATGCCGACTGCCGCCTTTGACAGAAAGCTTATTGCGCCGTCATATAGCTTTATTATGAGGTCAAGGGGCGATAAACTACTTATATCAATGCTTCTGTAAGCGTGCTGCGCATAAGAGATGTTTTGCATTTAGTATCCTCCTGTGATATAAAAATTATTTCGACGTAGTGCTTGAACGGGTTATGTTGTTTAAACTTTGGCTTTGAGATTGCATATCTGCTATAGCCTGTTCCATCGCCGCAAACTTTTTAACATACGCTGCCCGCTTTTTATCCAGAATATCAGATAGAGAGCTCTGCTTGTCATCAATTTGCCTTATCTGTGTGTTAATAGTATCATTTTTAACAGATAAAGTGTTAGTAAGAATATTTGTCAGTGTAGTGGTAAAAGAACTGGAAAAAGAATTAATTGATTTATAAAAATTAACCATACTCCTTGAAATAGCAGTATCCATCTTTGTGCTGTCTATCGCTAATGTACCATCTTTGTTGTGTGCAATACCGAATACCGCCACGGAACTGCTTGATGTGCCGGAGATAAAGACGTTTCTCATGGAATTAATTATAGTTCTGATAGTTCCATCACTTTGAAGAGGCTGCCCCTTTGCGGTAAGCTCCTTTAATTTAGCAAGTGTATTATTGTAAGCCTCAACAAAGGTTTTCATGTTGTCGGAAGTAGATATTGAATTAGGATTGACTGTAACTGTAACCGTTCTGTTGGAAGTGGGGTTAACCAGGTCGAAAGTTAACCCGCTTACAGCGTTGGATACTCTGTTTGTAGGACTTGTCAACTGGAAACCGTCAACGGAAAACTGGGCGTCCTGCCGGTACTGAAGCAAAGTCATATTGCCCCCTGTTGTGGGATCATAGGTGAAAGCATCCAGCGCATTGGCTGAGCCACCGGCATCTGAAACAGATATAGACAGGGGAGATGATGTGGAACCACCGCGGGAGCTAAGCATCAGGCGATATCCGGTGCTGTCGTGAAGTATTGTGGCACTGACGTCGGTAGCGGCGGAGTTTATGGCGTCTCTGATGCCCGAGAGAGTCTTATTAGAGTAATCGAGTGTTATCGTAGTGCTGTGGCCGCCGTTTGAGACTGTTATTGTGCCGGAATTAAAAACATCCGATGTAGAGGAAAATGCCTGTGAATAAAGTTTCTCCTCCTGAGCCAGTTGAGCAACCTTCAATCCATATTGCCCTGCACTTGCCCCCGTGTCTGCCGTAACTTTCACATACTGCGCATCTGATGATGAGGCGGTATATGAGTTGAGCTTTTTTGACTGAATATTTGCCAGCGCAGCCTTAAGCGATGACAAATTGGACGCTACCTCCCCGTAGGAGCTTATATCCGTTTGAAATTCTTTCTTTTTAGTAGTAAGTTTTTCATAAGGTTGCTTCTCTATCGTCATAAGCTTATCAATAATATCTCCGGTGTTTATTCCTGAGAAAGCTCCTACAGTTGAGGTTATCGCAGCCATGTTATGTCTCCTTATGGAACAAGTTCTGGGAATTCTGCTCCAGTTGTTGCACCATTTTTACATACTCCTCGGCAGGTATCTGCTTAAGAAGATTACCATCGGAATCAACGATTCTGATTACAACTTTTTGATTCTCATCAACAGCAAAAACCGCCTTATTCTCTTTTAATTCGGCTGATTGCTCCGCCGGTGCCTTTTCTAAAGCTTTATTTAACTTGCCGTCACCTGTTGACTGTCCCCCACTGCGCTGCTCCTGCTCACTTACAGTGATATCCCTCTTCTGGGGCTGTTTCCCCCACTCTGAGGCATATGAGCTCAGGGGCCCTAAATTAATATTCATGTTAAAACCTCCTTCCTCCTGTTAAAAGGAGAGGGAAGGATTCACCTTCCCCAGAGCCTTCCCTCATTAATCTATTTCAACAGGGCAAGCACGTTCTGCGGAGCTGAATTAGCCTGAGACAGAACTGAGATGCCGGACTGCTGTAATATCATTGACTTAGTAAGATTTGCCGTTTCTGCTGCAAAGTCGGCATCCATTATTCTTGAACGCGAAGCCTGCGTTGTCTCTATCGTGTTGTCTATGTTTCTGATAGAGGCCTCAAACTGATTAGCCTTAGCACCCATAGTCGCTTTGGCGCTTGTCACAAAATTCAGCGCTGAGTCTATAATGGCTATGGCATTTGACGCCTGGGACCTGTAACCGGTTGCAGTGGTTGAATCAGCTACCTGAAACGATGATGAACCGGTGTATGTTATAGAGGATTTAGCCTCAAAGCTGTAGTTAGGCGGATACCCCGCACCACTGACAAAAGTGGCGTCCCCGATACCTTGCACACCGGAAGATGTAGCCGTGTGGATGTCTTTTAAAAACATAGTTGCGCCGTTTTTGCCGGTTGCTGTAAATATCTGGCCGCCTAGGGCATCTGTGTTCATAGAGCCTACAGATATCCTTATCTGCGAGTCAGAGGCTGAATAACTTGTGTGAAGTTTTGAATCAAACCCTCCGGCAAGCAGCCGCTGGCCGTTGAACTTGGTCTGTTCAGATATTCTGCCTATCTCCTCAACAAGAGCATTAACCTCTTTCTGCATGTACGATATGTCTGTTACACCATACTGCCCACTCATAGCCTGAACGCCCAGCTCTCTTATTCTCTGAAGGTTGTTGGTTATTTCATCCATTGCGCCCTCAGCGGTTTGCACCATCGAGAGGCCGTCGTTGGCATTTCTTACAGAGACGGTTAAACCCCTTACCTGTGAAGACATTCTTGTTGATATTGCAAGACCTGCTGCGTCATCCTTAGCTGAGTTTATCCTATAACCCGATGATAATCTGGCCATTGCATCCTGCAGCGGTCCCTGTGTTCGCCTTAAATTACGTTGAGCATTTAGAGACATTATGTTTGTATTAATTACAAAAGCCATAGTTTACCTCCTTGTAAATTTAATTAAGTACTGATAAAACAACAGCTTCCTGCTATTATTTTAAAACCTGTTTCTACCATCTCCTCCGGTACTTTTGCGGCGCTTCCAATCTCCGGCCCTCACACACCTCCTCACCAAGTGTTACCACCTTATAATATTTTATCAATCCCTACAACTGTCACTTTCCTTATCGGCAACATTATTTAAAACTTTAGCCTTTTTTATAAAAATAAATATTTTCACATGTGAGTCCTCTCCCGTATTACCCTCTTAATTATATCAGGCATGGATATTAAGGATTTTTTCTCCTCGTAATGCTTTAAAATAGCGGCTTTTAACTCAATTTTATTTTCTATAAACGTGGCGTTAGGGTCGGCCAGTTTTTTATCCACCAGAGGGTTATACACAACAGCCAACTTTCCATACCCTGCTGCAAAGCCAAGGGTTGTCAGGTAAGCCGGTGATATTATAACGTCTGAGAGCATAAGCAGAGTTCCCTTTGAGTCAGGCTCCATCATATAAGCTCTGCCCTTTAGTTTCTTTATTTTCGGCATATAGTAGTCATTTATGATGTTATCCTCGGTAAGTTCTCGTATAACAAATTTTCGCTTCAGAAAGAAAACGGTTGTAGGCACATTAAGTTCATTAATAACATCGAGGGCGTCTGAGACACAAAACCTGAGCCTCGGATGGTTTATAAGCATAATTGACAGCTCATGTTTGGGAATGTAAATACCGGGATTAAGCAGAGTATCCAAATATTTATCCTCTATGGTACTGAAAAAATAACCCTCATGATTGTATGTAACCACAAAAACTTTGTTTAAATCGTAGGCAAATTCTTTGAGCATATCTCTTTCCCAGTCGTGTTTTAATATTAAATAATCCATGGCACTGTAGTATATGGGGGGGGTCTGAACCACCGGGTAGAGTTGAATGCCGACTATCGGTACCTTATTTTCCCTGGCATAAAAGCATATGGTGGAGTAAAAGATGTCGGCATCGGGAAGCGGAGGAATCTCATTAGAAGGAATTGGAAAAATAACGGCGCTGTACGGGACAAAGTCAATCTCAGGATAAGTAAAATTAGCTATGTGGCCTCTGAAATCGTCAAAAGCAGTCATTTTGTAAAATTTCAACTCAGTCTCGGGCAGATAAATCTCATAAGTTAGCTTTATAAATGTATTAACAAGCGATGTGACGTGGTGGTAGTGTGTAGGCTCAGACTCGATACGAATTGTTGTGACAGCCTTCATTTCCTTAAACAACTCAAGGGAAAACTCCTTAATGGACTCGCTGTAGGTGATAACGTCAACCGATATGCCCTCAAGGGCAAGCGTTTTGGCGATGTGGAGAAGGCGTCCGCTTGTCGCCTGCAGTTCGGTCTCGCCGATGGGTAAAAGCACTTTAGGGGCAGTCATGGTCAGTTGCTTTTGAAATCCATCGAGCGCATAATATCGTATGCTTTAGTGAGATTTTCAGCGGTGGAGAATTCCTTAACCTTTTCTATCGTGTTATTAAGTACATTTAAAATCATGGCATGGTTTTGAGTGTTATTGTATGCAAGGGGCAGATAGACTGTAAGGACCTCGTTGACAGCGTCAGGATTCACGAAATCGTAGCCGTATGTGTCAGTGTCTGGCAAATCAATTGAAATCAGATATGCAATGAGTGAGCTTAACATATCACCGTATCTGTGTTGAAGTTTGGCAAGGAAAACATCGAGAAACAGAAAATCGGCATAGAATTTTTTAAGTTTAATCCCCTCTTTTATATAATGGTATGCAACCCTTTCATCGGTATCCTCTATCGCAAATCTGGCGCAAAAAAACAATATTTTCAAATAAACGAGGTTCTCAGGTCCCTTTTCGCTCTCCGGCACCTGAGAAAGGGCACGTTTCATAGTAGAGACGGCGTCTTTTCTCTGATCATTTTTTAAATAAGACAGGGCTGTCTCAAGATTTGCCTCATAATTTTTCTGTGCCATCCACACTCCTTTGTTTAAATGAAACGTCTCTTATGTCAACCTATTATACACTGTTTCGATTGTTTTAAGAAACAGGAAAGTTTTATAGCAAAATGTTATAATAACCGTCTGTATGAAGAGAAATATTTATCACAAAAAGATTTCAAAGAGGTGGATTTAAATGCTCGTGAAAAAAGACAAATATGTAGTGGCAGTGGTGGGAGCTACGGGGGCTGTGGGAAACGAAATGATAGAAACTCTTCAGATGAGGGACTTTCCGGTAGATAAACTACGGTTGTTTGCTTCGGAACGGTCTGAGGGAGGGACCCTCACATTTAAGAATGCTGAGATAACTGTGGAGCGTCTTACAAAGGGGGTCTTTAAAGGTATAGATATCGCCCTGTTTTCAGCAGGTGCGGAAAGGAGCAGGGAGTTTGCGCCGGATGCCGCAGCCGCAGGCTGCGTTGTTGTTGATAATTCCAGCGCATGGCGCATGGACCCGGAGGTTCCCCTTGTCGTTCCTGAGGTAAATCCTCACGATTTAAAAAAACATAAAGGGATAATTGCAAACCCCAACTGCTCCACCATTCAGATGGTGGTAGCCCTCAAACCTATTCATGATGCCGTGAGGATTAAGAGAATCGTGGTATCCACCTACCAGGCCGTCTCCGGTACCGGTAAGAAGGCTATGGATGAGCTTTTAGAACAAACAGGGGATTTACTCCATTTCAGGGATATAAAAATCTCCGTCTATCCACATCAGATAGCCTATAACTGTCTCCCGCATATAGATGTGTTTCTTGAAAACGGTTACACAAAAGAAGAGATGAAAATGGTCCACGAGACCAGGAAAATTATGGGAGACGGCACAATACGCGTAACGGCTACGACGGTGCGTGTACCGGTCTTTAGGGGACACTCAGAAAGCGTCAACATAGAAACGCACCGAAAAATCACGGCAAATGAAGCAAGGGCACTGCTGTCTGAGGCCCCGGGAGTAATACTCTTTGACGCACCGGCTAAAAACATTTACCCTACCGCCATAGACTGCGCCGGCAAGGATGCTGTGTATGTAGGTAGGGTACGTGAGGATGAGTCCATAGAAAACGGCCTTAACATGTGGGTGGTTTCCGATAATCTCAGAAAAGGAGCAGCTTTGAATGCCGTCCAGATAGCTGAAAAACTCATAGAGCCCCCTTTGTAGGGGCTTGGGGGTAGAAACTTCCTTGGAGAGGGAGGTTTGGTGAGCCCTCCCGTGTTGTATTTATACAGTGCCACCAGGCGTTTGTGCAATCTCATCCAGCCACTGCGTTGAAACAATGCTCCGGAACATTATTCCAATTCTAATTCAAAAGTAAACGCAGGTGGCAACTTGGCATTAACGGATTAACGGCGAAAAAGGTTACATCACTTTTTCAGGGCAAACTCGTCAAAACAAATTTCCACGAAAAAACTGCCTGCATTTGTTTCAAAAGGAAGCAATATCACAGGAGCCTTTGATCTGTGCGAGATCATATGTCCTTTGCCTACAATAATTGAGGGAGTGGCAAGGTTAAACTTCAACCCCTTTTCAGAAAGGATTTTTTTAGCCCCACCGGTTACCATATTTGTTATTTCACCAACCATATCAGCCACGGTTTCATCCACAGTGTTGAGTTGCTCACCCAACATCTTTGAGGCTATATCTATTATGGCCTTCTCGGTAAAAGTAATCGCAATAGAGCCCTTAGTCTGTTCACCGGCAAGGCCGATAACCCCTGAGACATCTCCCTTGCCGACATTATCCTTTTTAAGCACCGGTTTACCAACCCGTGCCTCGGTCTGGGCCATTGTCGCCAAAACATTTACGATTGATACCAAAAATGGATTAATTATTTCTGCTTTCATCCACCTGCTCCTTTTTGTTATACTTATCTCAGGCATTCATACAGAACTCTCCCCAAAGAAAATGTGATTTTAATTGATACAAGCTAATATTAGCAATGTGTATAATTTTAACACATGTACATTGCCGGCAGGAGACACCGCGTTGTTAACAGAGAGGGGCCCATAGTCTATATGCCTTTTTTAATGTTTCTTTTCTTATCCTCAAGCTTATTGAGTGCATTGATATAAGCTTTAGCCGAGGCCACTATTATATCAGGGTCAGATGCGCTGCCTCTGACCACTCTGTCATCTTCCTCAAGGGTGACAAAGACCTCACCCAGTGCGTCGGTTCCGCCGGTTATACTTTTTATTTCAAATTTATTTAAAGCGCTCTTTGTTTTTGTCAATTCCCCGACAGCCCTGTAAACCGCATCCACAGGACCGTCACCGTCACACTGTGTCTCAAGCTCACTGCCGTTTATAGTGATCTTTATTCTTGCAACAGGTTTTTGCTCGGTGCCCCCTGATATGTAAAGACTGGAAAGGCAAAAAACATCACAGGTTCCGCCCACGCCTTCTGCAACAAGGGCCTCAAGGTCCTCATCAAAGATGTGCCTCTTTTGATTGGAAAGCGATTTAAATCTCTCAAAAGCTTTATCCAGTTCTGCATCAACCGGGAAATACCCAAGCTCCATCAGACGCTCCTTAAAGGCATGTCTGCCGGAGAGCTTTCCCAGTATCAGTTTACTCTTTGGAATTCCTATCTCCTCCGGTTTTAGTATCTCGTATGTGGAGCGTTCCTTTAAATACCCGTCCTGATGCACGCCTGATTCATGAGCAAAGGCATTATCCCCGACAATGGCCTTATTGGGCTGAACCGCCATACCGGTTATCTTTGACACCAGACGGCTTGCTTTATATATCTCGTGGGTTACAATTGTAGTATCGGCATTGAAAAAAGCCGGACGGGTTTTCAACGCCATCACTATCTCCTCCATAGCGGCATTGCCTGCCCTCTCACCTATCCCGTTTACCGTACACTCCACCTGGCCTGCCCCCTTAAGAACCGCAGATAAAGAATTTGCCACGGCAAGCCCCAGGTCATTATGGCAATGCACGGAAATTACTGTCTTATCTATATTGGGTACCTTATTAAACAGGTATTCAATTAGCTCACTGTACTCCTGAGGCACCGTGTAACCGACCGTATCGGGAATGTTTACCGTTGCAGCCCCCGCCTTTACAACCTCCTCTGTTATCTTGCAAAGAAAATCCCAGTCGGAACGAGTTGCATCCTCGGCTGAAAACTCCACATCATCCGTGTACTTCCTTGCGTGTTTAACTGCCTTTACAGCGGTTTGCAAAACCTCATCCCTGTCCATTTTTAGTTTATATTTCAAGTGAATATCACTTGTGGCGATAAAGATGTGAACCCTGCCGTTATCTCTGCCCCTTATCGCCTCCCCTACGCGGTCTATATCCCCCTCTATGGTTCTGGCAAGCCCCGCTACAGTTACATCTCTAAGCTGCTCAGCAATTTTTTTTACCGCTTCAAAATCACCGATTGAGGATATTGGGAATCCGGCTTCTATTACATCCACTTTTAACTTCGCCAGTTGACGGGCTATTTGAATCTTCTGGTCAACATTCATAGCCGCCCCCGGGGACTGCTCACCGTCTCTGAGGGTAGTGTCAAATATTTTTATTATTTTCTTCGGCATTTGCGTTCTCCCTGTACTTTAAACTCAACTGCTTACTGTTCAGACTGCCGGCTCTGCTGTCTTACCTTTAGATAAAATAAATATGTATTTTCTATGATACCCCATATGAGATAGAGAATTGCAAGTACAAAGAGAGTTATCGGAGGGTGGACTACCACAACAGTAAGAATAAGTATCAGAGCCACAAGAAAAAGAAACGGCCTGCGCTCTTTAAAATTAATCTCTTTTGCACCGTGAAATCTGAGTGTGCTTATCATAAACAGGGATATTAAAACGGTCAGAGCCAACACAAAATAGCTTTTACCAGGATGGGTATTGAACATATGTTGATAGAAAATCACATAGGTTGACAGGATAGAGGCTGCCGCCGGTATCGGCATCCCTGTAAAGTGCTTACTTTCAGCCGTGACCATTTGCACGTTATACCTGGCAAGACGCAAAGCCCCGCAACTGACGTAAAGAAACGACACCGCCCACCCAATGCGCCCAAACGGGGAAAGGGCACAGGTAAAAATCATAATGGCGGGAGCCACGCCAAATGCCACAAGATCGGAAAGTGAATCCAGCTCTATTCCAAATCTCGATGTGCTGTTTGTCATCCTTGCCGTCCAGCCATCCAGGCCGTCAAATATGTTTGCAATAAGTATTGCCCAGCCGGCCATTGTAAAATCCCCCTTTAATGAGGACACTATTGAAAAAAAACCAAAAAACATGCCGACCAGTGTCAGGCCGTTAGGTAAAATATAGACGCCTCTTTTCATAAATTCAGGGGTTACTCCTTTTCCGTCCAGTTGGCCACTACCGTCTCGCCGGCTCTGACCATATCACCTGTTTTTACGACAATATTTGCTTCCAGCGGTAAAAATAAATCCACACGGGAGCTGAACTTAATTATACCAAATCTTTCACCGGTTTTAAGTTTGTCTCCCGGTTTTGCCCTGCACACAGCCCGCCTTGCCACAGAGCCCGCTATCTGCTTTATCAACATAGTGCCTCTGTCAGTTTCCAGGGTGGTAGCAACGTTTTCATTTTTAAGGGATGCCTCATCAAGAAATGCTTTAAAAAAATTCCCTGCATTACGCTTAACATGTACCACCGTCCCGGTGTAGGGAATACGGTTTACATGGACATTGAGGGGGGACATGAAGATGCTTAATTTTCTGACATCAGCCCTCAGTGTTGTATCCTCATAGACATCCGACACTACTATAACTTTCCCGTCCGCCGGGGACACTACAACATTGTTCCCCACAGGTGTGGTTCTCTCCGGATCTCTAAAAAAATAAAACATAAACACCGTTACATCCATACAAAAGGACAGAAGTAACAGAGAAACCACGAAATTCCAACTTCTGGCAAATGCAAAAAGCCCAACTGCAACCGTAACAGCCATGGCCCCTGCAATAAACGGTATCCCTTCCGGTGCAAATTTCATCATCATCCTGTGTTTAAGTTTTATTCATTAGCCGCATTTGTAATATTGCCGCACTTATTATATTATATAAGAGCTCTTAAATGCCAATTTTTGGTTTAAAGATATTTTATAAAAAAATATAAGGAATAAATAAAATGAAATATTCAAAACTTCTCATCCCCACGCTTAAGGAAACGCCCTCTGAGGCGGAGGCTGTCAGCCATGTGCTAATGCTAAGGGGCGGATATGTCAGACAACTGGCAGCAGGGCTGTACCTGTATATGCCCCTTTTTTTACGGGTTATGAATAAAATAAATAAAATAATCAGGGAAGAGATGGACGCTATAGGAGCCCAGGAGGTCTCCATGCCGGTGTTGCATCCTGCCGAGGTGTGGCAAAAGACCGGACGCTGGTATGACATAAAAGATGAGATGTTTCGTCTTAAGGACAGAACAGGACGGGATATGTGCCTTGCCATGACTCATGAGGAAATAATGACATGGCTGGCCTCACGGGAAATCCGCTCCTACAGGGAATTACCACAGATGTGGTATCAGATCCAGACCAAACTCCGGGACGAGGCAAGACCCAAAAGCGGCATACTTCGCACCCGTGAGTTTATAATGAAGGACAGTTACAGTTTTGACGCCGGCACGGATGGTCTAAATATCAGCTATGAGCTTCATGCAGAAGCCTATAAGAGAATTTATACACGGTGCGGCCTGAAATTTTACATGGTGGAGTCTGATCCGGGAATGATGGGAGGTGCCACTGCGCATGAGTTCATGGCCCCAAGCCCGGCTGGTGAAGACGATGTTGCACTCTGCAGCTCATGCGGCTATGCAGCCAACGTGGAGCTTGCCGTCACAACGTCTCGGGCAATTGAATTTGATGAAACACCCTTTGAAGAGGTATTCACTCCCGGCAAGAGAACAATTGATGAGGTTGCCGGTTTCTTAGAAAGGGATTCACAAGATTTCATAAAAACTCTGGTGTTAATTTCCGACAGCGGGCCGGTGCTGGCACTAATCCGCGGAGACCAGGAGCTTCATGAAAAGAAAACCCAGCGGATAATCGGAAACTTTCGCATTGCACGAAAAGATGAAATCCAGGACATAGCCGGAGTTGAGGCTGGCTTTATCGGCCCTGTCGGGCACACTATAAAGATGATAGCCGACAATGTACTAGGGACCGGCAGTTACGTAAGCGGCGCAAATAAAAAGGACTACCACATCAGAGGAATAAAGCCCGGCGTACATTTCAGTGCCGATTACTACGACCTTCATATGGCACACAATAATGACGGCTGTCCTGCTTGCGGCAAGCCCATTGTGATAGAGCGGGTAATTGAGATAGGAAACATATTTAAACTTGGAACTAAGTACTCCATTGCACTTAATGCAGTTTTTCTTGATAAGGACGGTGTGGAAAAACCAATTATAATGGGAAGTTACGGCATAGGGCCGGCTCGTGTAGCAGCAGCAGCCATTGAGCAAAACCATGACGAGCACGGCATCATATGGCCGCCTTCAATAGCTCCCTTTGCTGTTGTAATATTGCCTCTTAACGTAAATGACACAGTCTCACAAAAAGCAGCTGAAGATATTTATAATTCCCTTACCACAAACTACATCGAGGTTTTAATGGATGACAGGGATGAGCGGGCAGGCATTAAATTTAAGGACGCCGACCTTATCGGAATACCTCTACAGGTGGTAATCGGTCCCAAAGGCCTTAAGGAAAACGTGATTGAAATAAAAATCAGAAAATCAAAGGAATCTCTCAGGGTATCTCCTGATAAGGTTTTAGAGACCGTGCAGGAGCTACTGCAGAAGTGGGTAGAAAAGTAAGAAGTAACCGCTGTCGCCTTAGACACAGTAGCCTACAGGTAAACGGGGAGGTCAAGTTTTGCTTTCGCAAAACTGCTCCACTGCGTTACGCCCCTGCGGGTGACATCCCCTACCTTGCGGCTATGTGAGAATTAGGCGACGGGGGAGGCAGGGCAACCTTACAGCTCTGGGAAAAGCATGTATTTAATACCAAGCTGCATTCAATGGTCTAACTTTGTTGGCTTTGTCAAAAGCTCCTGGATGTCTAAAGCGTCTCTTTCCTCATTGCCGCCTGTGTTTACTTCTGACTGCAGGTTGGCCTTCATTTTATTTATAAACCAGCTGCGGCTTGAATCTATCCCTGTAGCGAAAAAGCCTGCATACAGAGTGCAGAGCTGTGGCCTGTCATAATGCGCTCTCCATAGTCCGTAAAACTGCTCTTTGCACTTGGTCAAACTGCCGGCAGGAGCGGGATTATGAGGATTGCGGTCTCTTTTATCTGCTAAGTAAATGCTCTTTTCTGAGCTGGTAAGATTATGAACTTCCTTTGCGGGGTTTGGGGTCCCTTCCCCACGGCCCTCCCCGTCGCCTAATTCTCACATAGCCGAAAGGTAAAAAATGTCACCCGTAGGGGCGTAACGGAGTGAAGCAATTTTCAGAAAGAAAATTTGACATTTTTGTCTACCTGAAGGCTACCCTGTTTAAGGCGACAGGGACTTATTCTTTCTTTTACCCACTCAAAATGTGAAAGAACCTTAAAACATTACTCGCTTCAGAAATATGCAAGTCTGACCAGTGTAAAATCCTCAAGATACTCATTTTTTAATATTTCCAATTAACATCAAATCGTTTCCCATGAATTCTCGTCGTCAAAATCCATATTGGGATACGATAACATGCTATAATCAGGAACTAATGTAATCATGGAGTCAATCAATTTAATTTCACCCCATAGACGTTTGCGAGGTTTTTCAGAAATAAATTTATTGAATTCTTTATAAAGCTGTGATAAGACATCTTTGGTTTTTTTTCTATCTATCGCTAATCTTTCCACTAACTCCAGGGTTATTTTGTCCGTAAAACCGTCTTTTTTTGAAATTATGATATTTTCATTATTTCCTGGATTTCTTCTAACAAGGCTTATCAACATTCCCTCCAACTCATTTGTTATTCTCTCTTTAACGATTTCATGTTCATTTTTCATATCTTCCTGAGGAAATACTCCATATAATGCTTTTAATGCCTTAGGAAGCCCTGCTTTAGGTTTTCGTCTGTTCTTATTTACTAAATTAATGAGAGTATCAGATGGTATAAATGACTCAATCTCCACCTTCTTAGGTGGCTTCACTTGTGTTAAACTGCTTATGTCGGCATCATTATTATGATATTTTGTATAAATAATGAATGCTTTCAGTTGATTGTTGATCACAGTAACGTTAGGACTATCAACTCCGCCATATTGCAGCTTACCGTCATAATACATTGTCTGCCTAACAGTTTTTGGGTGCGACCCGTCTTGAACTCGCATCGGTACCTCTTAAAAAGTATTTTCATACTATTTTAGTTGCTGACAGACATACTGAATCAGCAGTAAATCAAACGCTTATAACCTAATATATAACATTTCTTTAATTAATTTTACAACGTGGCACTTTTTTTTGCAATACGCATGGGTGCATTTGTGGTGGAATTGATGTTGGTTGGAATCTCCAAATGTTTCGGTGCAATCTTGCAGCGGAAGCGGGTTATATGCAAAGATTGCGGTCTCTTTTATCTGTGTTTAAGGGTTTAGCTCTTGTATAAAGAGTAGCTTATAAGCTACAATAATTTCAATGGAAGCATTCCCCAGGCAGCTGGAGATTTATGTAACAAGTGAAGGCAGGATACCTTTTCTGGACTGGTTGGATGCTCTTAAAGATTATAAAGGTAAAGCTAAAATAAGGGTAAAAATAGATCGCTTGAGTCTTGGTAACTTCAGCGATTGTAAGTCTTTAGAGGATGGTGTCCATGAATTGAAAGTGGATTGTGGTCCAGGGTATCGTGTATATTATGGACAGGCGGATTCCAACATAATAATACTTTTATGTGGAGGGGATAAAGGCACACAGAAGCATGATATTAAAAAAGCATTTTCATATTGGGAGGACTATAAAAGAAGATGATATTAAAAAAGACAATAAATTATAAGGACACTCTTTTGCAGTCATTAAAGAATCCTGAGGAGGCGGCTTTATATCTTAGCGCCGCGTTGGAAGAGGAAGCGCCGGAGGCTTTTCTGCTGGCTCTTCGTAACGTTGCCGAGGCTGTGGGGCTATCAAGTGTCTCTGAAAAATCAAAGCTTAACAGAGAAAACATGTACCGTATGCTATCAGAAAAGGGGAATCCTGAGTTTTCAAGCCTTTCTGCACTCCTAAAAACACTTGGTTTACAACTTGCCGTTAAAGCTAAGGAATAAAACAGCCGTCCCTAAAAATTTATGAGCTATTTGTCCATTACCGTATTGGCGATTATTGGAGCAGTAAATAACCCCCGCCGGTCCCCTATTGCTCGATCAGAAAAAAAGGAGGTGCGAATACTCATGCGTATATAGACAAAATCTTAAAGTAGTGATTATATCTTATGCAAGCAATTGAAAGAGATTTTGTGAAACGTACTTTATTCTAAAGTTTCAACCTGCGTATATAGATAAAGAGTTTTAACATAGAAAGCTCTGTTAAAGAAGGTAATATTTGTTTTACCGTCCTATGAGACATATTGGAAGTCATCCTGAAATACCTTATGAGGCAGTTTAACGTCTGCTTCAGAAATAATCCCCCTTTTCATCTCCATAATAGAAGGACATTTTGACTCGAATTTGTCTATGAGATACTTTGCTGCATGGTCGGGATTAATAATATCACCGCAGGTAAATATATCTACCGCAGCATAATTATACTCAGGCCATGTGTGAATAGAAAGATGTGACTCAGCGATAATAACCATTCCGCTGATACCAAAAGGGTTAAATTCATGAAATGAAACATCAACTATCGTCGCTTTTGCCGCCTTTGCGGCACCTACCAATGCGTCCGTTACTTCTCTTAGATCAATAATCCTGGTGGGATTGCATTCCCTTAATTCAACTAATAGATGCTTACCTAAAGCATGCAATTGCCTACCCTCCTGTTAATTTTAATTATAGATACTCTATCCATTAAGAGCATCTACTGTAACTTAATATTATTATTTTGTCAACAAATAATTTATAATTTATAGTAGCAAAGTGAAATTGCTCCGCATCTGAATTCGCTCCTTGCCCATAAGTTATGAAGCACCCTTTTGAAAGCAAATAGCTTACAACCCCACATTAGCAAATTTATACCCGTTTCATATATAATCAACACTTGACAATGTGATTTATGATTAAACACAAGAACACTAAAACAGGCAATAAAGTAAAAAGAGTGGGCAGTCGCAGAATTGAACTGCGGACACGAGGCTTTTCAGGCCTCTGCTCTACCGACTGAGCTAACTGCCCACACATGGATATATTACACAATTTTGCTCTTTCATTGTCAAGCATTATAAAAAAACTTACTCCAAAGTTTTTTTTTATTAATTATTTCCTGCCGGCTTTCTCGGGAATACTGCTCTTTCTTGCCTTCCCTAAGCCCGAGCTTTCCACGCTGGCATGGGCCGCCCTCCTGCCGCTCTTTTACTCAATTACGGCGGCAGATACTAAGCTACGGGCCATATGCAGCGGTCTTATAACGGGATTTATCTTTTTCTTCGGCACTCAGTACTGGATTTATCACTCAATTAACCACTTCGGCGGCATCCCGTTTATTTTAAGCATAATTATTGTCTTTGTCCTTTGTCTCTACCAAAGTCTCTACATCAGCGTCTTTGCGCTTATGTTTCATCTTATTGGAAAAAGACGATCCATCAGAGGAGCCTGCTACAGCACACCATTTATATGGGTAAGCCTTGAATACTTAAAGGGAATATTTCTCACCGGGTTTCCGTGGTCATTCCTTGGGTACTCTCAGTACAAATTCATCCCGCTCATTCAAATAGCTGACATAACCGCCGTCTATGGCATTTCTTTTTTGATAGTATTTTTTAATTGCGCACTCTATCTGACTTTTTTTGAAAATAACTATACTCTCAAAAAGAATCCGCTTAAAAAACTCAAACCAATTATTATCGCCTCCGTTATTTTTATCCTTGCTATAGTTTATGGACTAAAAAAACAGCCGTCTTTAAATTACACCGAAAAAGTCACTGTTACCTTAGTTCAGGGTAATATCCCGCAGGAAATGAAATTATCACGGGACTATACAGATAAAATTATAAACACCTACGAGACTCTGACTTTGGAAAATACACCTGATAATACCGATTTAGTGGTATGGCCTGAGTCGGCACTGCCGTTTTATTTCATGAGTGACCGGAAATATACGGATGATTTTGTCAAGTTTCAAAAATATTTGGGAAAAAGTCTTCTCTTTGGCACAGATCTGATACGAGGCAGAAAAGGAAAATCTTTAATTCTCACAAATAGTGCTGTTTTACTGGGGAAAGATGGAAAAATTGATTATGTTTATGATAAAATCCATATGGTACCGTTTGGGGAATATGTGCCGTTGAGAAAGCTGCTTTTTTTTGTCGATAAACTTGTCGGCTCAACAGGTGAATTTTCTCCGGGCAGGGATTTTGTGTCAGGTAGGGCGGAATTCGGCTCATTTGGAACGCATATTTGTTATGAAATTATATTCCCGGATTTGGTAAGGAGATTTTATATAAACGGCGGTGATTTTATAGTAACCATTAGCAATGACGCATGGTTTGGCGATACATCAGGCCCGTATCAACACTTTGCAATAGCAGTGCTGCGGGCGGTGGAAAATGGAAAATATCTTATAAGGGCTACTAACTCCGGCATATCGGCAATTGTCGGCCCAAAGGGCGGTATATTGAAAAAAACATCTCTTTTTGAAAGAGTAACCTTAACCGGAGATATTTATAAATCTGCCGGAGGAGTTACTTTTTACACGGTCTTTGGAGATGTCTTTGCATATAGTTGTCTGATTTACAGTGTTTTCATTACAGCATTTTTGATAGTTAAAAGACGGAGGTAATTTTTATTTATGATTGGGCTTGTAGAAATAAAAGAGAAAATTAAGCCGCTGGAACTGAAATTAAATCATCTCAGAGGCTATCTTTGAGGTGGAAAACCTGCTTAAGGAAATATCCGATATAGAAATTCAACTGGGTATAACGGAAAACTGGTCCAGCCATGAAAAGGTCTCTGAGCTTAAAAAAAGACAGTCCAGAGTTCAGGACATAGTTAGGTCTTTTCTTGATGTGGAAGGCGATGTCAACTACCTGATGGAGTCTCTTTCAATACTTGATGAGGAGGACGGCCAACTGTTTGTAAGTGAGTTTGAAGAGAAACTAAACAGCACGGTAGAGAAAATAGATTCTCTTGAGTTAAAGCACCTTCTCAGTAGAAAGTTTGACGACTGTAACGCTATTGTGGAAATTCATCCAGGAGCCGGCGGCACTGAAAGCCAGGACTGGGCACAGATGCTGATGAGGATGTACTTACGATGGGCCGAACTTAACTCATATAAGGCCGATATCGTTGATTTATTAAGCGGTGATGAGGCAGGCATTAAAAGTGTCATGATAACATTTACCGGGCCCTATGCCTACGGCTACCTGAGCTCTGAAATAGGAGTACATAGGCTTGTCAGAATCTCCCCGTTTGACACCAACAAAAGACGGCATACATCATTTGCCGCAGTGCTGGCCTATCCTGAAATAGAAAAAGACATCGAGATAGAAATCAAAGATGATGACTTAAGAATTGACACATTCAGGGCATCGGGGGCGGGAGGACAGCATGTTAATAAAGTCTCCTCCGCCGTAAGAATCACACACTTGCCCTCTTCAATTGTAGTTTCTTGCCAAAATGAACGCTCTCAGCATAAAAACAAGGAAAGAGCCATGAGAATTCTTAAATCAAGACTCTATGAGCTGCAGGTTGCCAGGCAGGAGAAAACACTTGACGGAATAATCGGAGATAAAAAAAATATCCAATGGGGAAACCAGATTCGTTCTTACGTACTTCACCCCTACAGATTAATAAAAGACCACAGAACAGGTTATGAAATGGGTAATGTTAACGCTGTGCTTGACGGTGAAATAGGTTCCTTCATTAAGGAGTTTTTACTTTGGAGAAAAAATGCTTAATCCTTCTATTACTATTTATATAAAGAAAACAGCAGTAATAGTAGGTGGTGTTAATTTGTTGAGAACCTGCTGTGGCCACAGATTTAATGCCTGCTTATGGTGTTTGGTTTGTTGTTGGGAATTTAGCAGTTTTTACACACTTATTAACAATTTAAAATTATATTTAAATATTAACAATATACTACCGATTTTTGAAAGGAGTTATTTATAAATTATTAACAATTGTTGATAATTTGTTAAAAACTTATGGATATTGAAGAGATTTGGCAGAGGGTACAAGGCGTTATACAGGAATCCGTGGGTAGTTCGGCATTTGAGCTGTGGTTTAAACCTGTAAAGCCGCTGGAAATCAAAGACAACAGAGCTGTGTTGTCGGTTCCCAACAGATTTTTCAGGGAATGGATAGAGGACAATTACCCTAATCTATTTAACAAGGCATTGGAAAACGTACTTTTGAAACAAATGAGTGTTGTTTTTAAAGTAGATCAGGGGCAGTCGAACGAGCTTTCAAAAAAAGACACTATGATGCAAACCCGCCGGACTAGATTAGCCAACAGGGGAATTCATCTTAATCCAAAATATACTTTCGATAACTTTGTGGTAGGCCCAAGTAACCAGTTTGCCCATGCAGCAGCCCTTGCTGTTTCGGAGTCACTGGGAAAAACATATAATCCACTTTTCATTTATGGTGATGTCGGCTTAGGTAAGACACATCTGATAAGTGCAATCGGCAACATGGTTATAGATACCGACCATAATGCCGCTGTTATGTACGTATCATCGGAGCAGTTTACTAATGAGGTGGTCTCTGCCATAAGGCACGAAAAGATGGGCGAATTAAAAGACAAGTACAGGGGACTGGACGCCCTCCTTATTGACGATGTACAATTCATAGCAAATAAAACTCAAACTCAGGAGGAGTTTTTTCACACTTTTAACGCCCTCTACGAAAAACAAAAACAGATAATAATTTCGGCGGACAGACCTCCAAAAGAATTGACTTCAATAACAGACCGCCTTAAATCCCGTTTTACAATGGGATTAATTGCAGATATTCAACCTCCGTCTGTGGAGCTGAAAGTTGCAATCTTACAAAGAAAAGCGGAAGCGCAGAAAATTTTCCTGCAAGATGATATGGCCTACTATCTTGCCACGCGTATTCGCTCTAACATAAGAGAACTGGAGGGCTGCCTCATTAAATTAGCCGCTAATTCCAATCTGACAGGAAATCCTATAAATATTTCCATGGCAAAGAACGTCTTAAAGGATGTATTTGTTGATGATTTTAAACCAATAAGCATTGAGTATATACAAAAAACAGTTTCTGAGTATTTCAACATAAAACCAATAGACATAAAGGCTAAAAAGCGTACCAAAGAGGTGACAGTTCCCAGACAGGTGGCTATGTATATTATAAAAAAGCTGACGGATTTATCTCTTGGCGATATAGGAAAGTCCTTTGGAGGAAAAGACCATGCTACGGTTATTTATGCCTGTAAGCAAGTTGAGAGCAAAATTGAAAGTGACGAAAACTTCAGCAAAGTTGTGGATCAATTGATAAACAGAATAAAACCATAAACCTGGGAGGTAAACGGGTATGAATTTTAAAATAGACAGCTCTGAGCTACAGAGAAAGCTCTCAGACATCCAGAGCATTATAGAGAAAAAGGCGACCACGCCTGTACTTAGTAATTTTCTGCTAAATGTGGAAAATGACGGGAGCACTATTTATGCAACTGACCTTGACATGGCCATAAAGGAGCCGGTAACGACGGCAAGTGTGGAAAAACCAGGGAAGTTTTGCCTTCCTGCAAAGAAACTATATGAAATCGCCCGCGAGATAACAGGTGAGATAGCATTTGAAGAAACTGAAAACAACTGGGTAAGTATTAAAGCCGGCAAGAGTTACTTTCGTATAGCAGCTCTGGAAAGTGAGGAGTATCCCCAGTGGCCTGAAATCGAGCAGGATAAGCAAATTGTAATTAATGCCCATAAGCTCCTTGGCATGATTGAAAAGACGCTTTACAGCGCTGGAGAGGCTGACCCCCGTTACACTTTAAACGGGGTTTTGTTTCACATCTTTGGGGAGCAAAAAAAGATGCTGCTGGTTGGTACCGACAGTCACAGGCTTGCTGTTATTGAAACACCTATAGATGTTCCTTTTACAGATGAATTAAAGCTTATAGTGCCGCGCAAGAGTGTAACTGAATTAAAGAAATTCTTAACCGGCATAGACGGTGAGATATCTTTTGACCTCTCTCAGAACCACATCAGATTTAATCTTTTTGAAAAAGAGTTTCTTACCAAACTTATAGAGGGTTCATACCCCACATACGATCAGGTAATACCAAAAAATAATGATAAAACCGCTACAATAAACCGTGAGGAGTTCATAACAGTCTTAAAGAGAGTCTCAGTAATAAATCGTGACAAAAGCAAGATTATAAAGATAGACATAAATGAAAATGAAATGGAAATATTTGCTACCGACCCTGAATTGGGTGAGGCGCGTGATTCCATGGAGGTCAATTTTGACGGCGAAGCCATTAATGTCGGTTTTAATTCGAGGTACCTGCTGGAGTTGCTCTTAAGTATGGAAGCTGAAAATGTAGTTGTTAAATTCCTGGACAGCCAAAATCCCACGCTTTTTATGGAAGAGGGCACTGAGAACTACAGATGTGTTATTATGCCTGTGAGGATATAATATGATGAAACAACTGACAGATGCCGAGCTTATAGAGGAATTAAAGAAACGGTTTGGGGAGAGGGAAAAGGCGATTTCCGATATACGTATAATGACCAAAAAACTTGAGGAGGTTAATTTAAGGCTGCAAGAGTCCGAGTCGCTCAGGAGTAATTTTCTGTCAAATATAAAAAATGAAATTAACAACCCCATGACCTCCATTCTGGGTTTTTCCGAGCAGCTTTATAAAAAAGCCTCACACATGGAATGTGACGATATCACACTGATGGCACAGTTGATTCACGAGGAGTCATTTGTGCTGGATTTCCAGTTGAAAAATATTTTTATGGCCGCCGAACTTGAATCAGGGGAGACTACTCTGACCCACGTTATGGTTGATATCGTTTCTCTCGTTTCAGACGTCATTGATTCCTTTAATAACTTAGCGGGAAAAAAAGGTGTTAAAATTTACTTCTCTCCGCTTGTTGATGATGCTGCAGAAGGAGACGGCAGACAGTTGTTTTTTGTAACCGACTCTGAAAAGCTTCATCTGATACTTACAAATCTGATAAGTAATGCAATAGAATTCAACAAACAGGATGGTATTGTAGAGATAAGAGTTTCAAAGAAAGAAGCTAAACTGCACATTGAAGTAAAAGACTATGGTATAGGGATACAAGACAAGAATCTCCGGGCGATATTTGACAGATTTGTACAGGTTGATGTAGGAACAATGAAGTCTCACAGGGGGCATGGCCTGGGTTTAAGCATAATAAGGACCCTTGTTGACCTGCTTAATGGTAAAGTAACGGTTGAGTCTGAGGTGGATAAATGGACTCTGTTTACAGTAATTTTGCCGGAGCTGGAGGGTCAGATTGAGCTGGAGTCTTTCTCCTCTGATGGTAATGATTTTCTTTTTGACGATGCGCAGCAGTTTTAATATATAGATGAACGAACATTTTTTATATCCGGGAACTTTGCTTGCCGATAGGTCCCCCTATGCGATAACCACAGTGCTGGGCTCCTGCATCTCCGTATGCTTGTGGGACATGCAGCTTAAGTGTGGCGGGATGAACCACTACCTGCTTCCGCTTTGGAACGGGGAAGGGCTGGCCTCTCCCAAGTACGGAAACATTGCCATTATAAAACTCATTGAGAAAGTGGTATCGTTTGGCTGTAACAGGAGAAACATTCAGGCAAAGGTTTTTGGCGGTGCCGCAATAATGCAAAACTCCTCCGGGCTCTTAAATGTCGGCGAGAGAAACATAATGATAGCCCAGGACTTGCTTGCGGAGGAAAAGATTATGATAGCAGGCTCTGACATAGGTGGCAACCAGGGGAGAAAGATAATTTTTAATACTGAAACCGGTGTTGTTTTAGTTAAAAAGGTGCAAAAAACAACAAGCGGCTGATTTGTGCTGATAGTTAATTAGTAATGTAAAAAAACAATGGTAACACAGGGGTGGATTAATGGAAAATAGCCGTGACGACGTGGTCTCAAATGGTACTTCCGCAGCAGGGGATGTGTCGTATGAGGCTGAGTCAATACAAATATTGAAAGGTCTTGAAGGGGTACAGGCAAGACCGGCTATGTATATAGGATCAACCGGCATAGAGGGTCTTCACCATTTGGTTTATGAGGTGGTTGACAATAGTGTTGATGAGGCACTTGCCGGGCATTGCACAAACATAGAGACGACCCTTCACCATGACGGCAGTTGCACGGTCATAGATGATGGGCGGGGGATTCCTGTGGAGGTGCATCCGGGGGACCCTAAAAAGCGTACTGCTGCAGAAATTGTTTTGACGGAGCTTCACGCCGGGGGCAAGTTTGACTCTAAGGCATACAAAATCTCAGGTGGACTTCACGGAGTGGGGGTCTCTGTGGTTAACGCCCTCAGTGAGTGGCTTGAGGTTGAGATAAAAAAAGAGGGTAAAGTATATCAGCAGCGGTTTGAGCGTGGTAAGCCCGCCTGTGGACTTACCGTTGTAGGTGAGACGGAAGTGAGGGGTACAAAAATCACTTTTAAGCCGGACCCTAAAGTTTTTGAAAACACGGAGTTTAGCTTTGACACCCTTGCTCAGCGATTAAGAGAGCTGGCCTTTCTTAACAAAGGGCTCAGTATTTCCCTGTCGGAGGAGAGCTCCGAACGGCGGCATACGTTTCTCTATGAGGGCGGCATAGTGTCCTTTGTTGAGCATTTAAATAAAAACAAGGTTACAGTTCAGGACAAACCCCTTTATATATCGGGGCAGCGTGAAGGCTGCCACGTGGAAATTGCCCTTGAATATAATGACGGTTACACAGAGCTCATATACACCTTTGCCAATAACATAAACACCCGTGAGGGCGGCACTCATTTGACGGGTTTTAAGGCGGCTCTGACCAGAACCGCCAACGCTTATGCCGGAGCCGCAGGACTTATGAAAACGGGTTCCCTCTCAGGCGAGGATGTGCGTGAGGGCCTTACTGCTGTAATAAGTGTAAAAGTGCAAAATCCCCAGTTTGAGGGGCAGACAAAGATGAAACTGGGTAACACCGAAATTAAGGGCATAGTGGAGTCAATAGTGAATGACTCATTGGGGAAGTACTTTGAAGAGAACCCATCAACGGCTAAGAAAATAATAGAAAAATCCATACAGGCACTGCGGGCACGGGATGCGGCCCGGAAAGCCAGGGAACTCACACGCCGTAAGGGTGCCCTTGAGGACTCCGGCCTTCCCGGCAAACTTGCCGACTGCTCGGAAAAAGACCCGGCACAGAGTGAGATTTACATAGTGGAGGGTGACTCCGCCGGAGGTTCGGCAAAGCAGGGGCGAGACAGACGCTTTCAGGCCATACTGCCTCTGCGGGGTAAGATTTTAAATGTCGAGAAGGCACGCTTTGATAAGATGCTTTCCTCCGAGGAGATTCGTATCCTGATTACAGTCCTTGGTACAGGCATCGGCTCTGATGAGTTTGACATCGCCAAGCTCAGGTACCACAGAATCATCCTGATGACTGATGCAGACGTGGACGGCGCCCATATCAGGACTCTTCTGCTAACCTTCTTTTACCGCCAAATGCCGGAAATTATAGAGCGCGGATACCTCTATATCGCACAGCCCCCCCTCTACAAAGTAAAAAAAGGTAAAACCGAGAAATACGTACAAAACGACGGGGAACTTCAGGACATGCTTTTTGAGCTTGCCGTTTCCGAGCTTGAGACAACAATAAAGGGGTCAGAACTCAGAGGTAAAACCCTCCTGCCGCATTTCAAAAGGCTCATGTCTTATGAAAAGCTAATCGAATGGCATGTAAGAAGACAAAGTGACAGTGATTTGCTCAGATACGTGCTGAAATTTAAAAATCTGGAGGATACGTTAAAAGACGAGGGAAAGCTCATGGATTTTCTTGCCGTAATAAAAGATATTTACAAGGATACAGAGTGGAGTGAGATAGTGTTTGACAAGGAGCACATGAGTTATTCAGTAAAACTGCAAAGGCAAAATAAGGGTTTATCACTCAGTCTTAATTATATAAAATCACCGGAGTATAAAGAGCTCAGGAATTATCATGCGATAGTGGAAGACATGGGAGAGCCGCCGTATGTTATAAGCCATCAGGGGGTTGACCATGAGTTTGGCAGCCCAACGGAGGTTTTGGAGTTTGTAATGAAAATAGCAAGAAAGGGGCTTCACATACAGCGGTATAAGGGGTTGGGGGAGATGAATCCTCATCAGTTGTGGGAGACAACGATGGACCCGCAGCGGAGGATCTTCCTGCAGGTTACCATAGAGGACACGGTACAGTCAGACGCTATATTTACAATTTTAATGGGAGATGCCGTTGAGCCCAGAAAAGAGTTTATAACCAAGTACGCTCTTGATGCAAGGAATATTGATGTATAGTTTATTCAATAAAGTCAGGATAAATTTTTGATGAATATGTACAAAGATGATGTTCTTGATTTGATTAAGAATTCGCCGCTGGATATTGATACCGAAATACAACTGAGCGGTCGCCCTCCAACGATGGCAAGCTCAGAATTTCTTACAAACAAAGAACAGGGCGACTGGGCGGAAAATATTGTTTTTAAGGCAATCAATGAATATTCAAATGATTATTTTGCTGTTGAATATGGCCACTCTGAATCAATAGCGTCGGGTAATGATGGGTTTGCTGACTTTTATAGAGAATATCAAAATGAACTTAATGTTATAGGGAAAAGGCCTGATATTCTTCTATTTAAGGTTACTGATTTTCCTAACAGAAACATTGATATAGAAAATGATGAACACATAAGGCAATCGGTTGCCGCTCTTGAGGTAAGGTCAAGCTCGTTTTTAGCGGATAAATATTCTGTATTCATGCGTGAAAGGCAACAACAAGCGATTAATAAATGCACAGACATTAGAAACACAATTTTAAATACTGATTTGGGTAATCTATTAAGGCGTAAAAACGAAACCATTTACAATCTACTGTTAAACGCTACTGATGACACTTTTAGAGAATTAGACTTTCGGTGTCCATCATGGTCATTAACTAATCAACTGACAGATTTAACAACATTATTGAAAGATTTAAAAGAAAATATAAAAATATTGCATAAACGTGATTATTTAAGCATTACGCCAAAAATAGAGGATATTGCTCTTGTCAACAGATGGATACAAAATTACAATGTTAAACATTTCTATCTACAGGTATTTTTTGATAAAGCATATATAATATCCTTTAAGAATATTCTAACATTGATCTCAAGCGATAACAATGACGGCAATAATTTCTCGATAGAGAGTGATATAAAAAATCAAGGCAAAACTACGATAAAGATAAATGTACAAATTGGAAGGGAAATAATTGGAAAGATTGAAATGCCTGAACATAAATCGGCTATGAAGGAGTTAGACAGAGGCCGTCTATTATTTTATGTCACATTTAAAGGTGGAAAAGGATATCTCGATAGCGATGTATTTGTAAGGGACGTTATCAATGCTTGAATCAAAATACATATCGGAAACTCCTATAAAACATCGGAAAAATTATAGCCAGTTCTTTACTCCTAATCCTGTTGCGCGTCTTTTGGCAGAATGGGTTATGCAAGATAATCCAGAAATCATATTGGATCCGGCATTTGGTTTGGGAGTTTTTTATGATGAAGTAATGAAAATTAATTCAGGAAAACAATCGCTATTTGTTGGTTATGAAATTGATAACCATATTATTGCGTATCGGAACCATAATAGAAACAGTATGAATCTTCAAATTATCAATAACGATTACCTTGAATCTGAAGTTGGGTCTTTTGATGGGATAATTTGCAACCCGCCATATATGAGATTTCAAAAGTTTCTTAACCGCCACAATGTGCTGCCAAAAATTGAGGAACAAATAGGGAAGAAACTTCTTGGGTATTCTAACATCTCCTCTGTTTTTCTTATGAAAGCCTTAAAAGAACTTAAAGTAAATGGTAATTTGGCTTTCATTATGCCTTTCGAGTTTTTTAATACCGGCTATGGTAATGAAGTTAAGGGAAGTCTGCTTGAGAATCATTTGTTAAAGCAAATAATAATATTTTCAAATGAAAAAGAAATTTTTCCGGATGTAACTACAACAGTCTGTGTGCTTCTTTGTAAAAATGACGGGAAAGAAGAAGCTGTAAAAATTACACAAATCAAAGCCAATGAGGAAATTGATAAAATATCTGATATTAGTAATTTCTATCAGCGTAAAATCAACACATTGGATTTGCCATATAATAAAAAATGGACACCGATTATATTATCATTATTCATAAAACAACAACCCTCAGATAGTTTCTGTAAATTATCTCTATATGGCACATTTACGAGAGGTATTGCTACCGGCGCAAATGATTTTTTTGCTCTAACAAAATCAAATATTAAAAAATTAAAAATAGATGACACTAATCTATGTAAATGTATTACAAAAAGCCCACAAATAAGAAAAGCAGTATTTAGCGACAATGATTTTAATGCACTCTATAATGCAGATAAAGCTGTTCATTGTTTAGATGTAAAAAACCACGAAAACCATGAAATTAATAATTATATAAAAGAGGGTGAAAAGAAGGGATATCATGAAAGGTATCTTACAAAAAAAAGAAATCCATGGTATAAAATTGAACAAAGAAATCCTGCTCCAATTTTGTTTGGTGTATTTAACAGAGGCCGTCTAAAAGTAATAAGAAATTTTACGACAGCGATTAATTTTACATGCTTTCATTCTTTTTATCCAAATATGTTTGGTGAACAAATTATAAACAAATTGTTTGTGTATTTACTCAGTGATATAGGTCAGAAGATAATACAAACGAATAAAAGAAGTTATGGTGATAACTTAGATAAATTTGAACCAGGTGATCTAAATAATAGTTTCTGTCCATGCCAAAATCAATTTGAATTACTTGATGAGGGAGAGGCAAAGAAGGTGATTGAAACTGCCAAAACTGATGAGGTCTTGGCAATCCGAATGAGCAATGAACTGATGGAAAGAATAATAAAACCCATAAATAAGGAAAAGTGAGACAATGTCAACAATAGCGATAAGCGTAGAAGAGGAGATGAAGGTAAGCTACCTGGATTACGCTATGAGCGTAATAATAGGCAGGGCGCTGCCGGAGGTAAGAGACGGTTTAAAGCCGGTGCAGAGGCGTATTCTTTATGCGATGTTCAGAGAGGGGCTGCTCTCAAGCCGGCGGTATTCCAAGAGCGCCGGTGTGGTCGGGGAGGTGCTGAAGAAGTATCATCCTCACGGGGATAGCTCCGTATATGATGCGTTGGTGCGCATGGTTCAGGACTTTAACATGAGGTATCCGCTGGTTGACGGGCAGGGTAATTTCGGCTCCATGGACGGCGACCCTGCTGCAGCCTATAGATATACCGAGGCGCGGCTTGCTAAGATTGCCGAGGAACTGCTTAACGACATAGATAAGGAAACCGTTGATTACATCCCCAATTTTGATGAAACCACGGAGGAGCCGGTGGTTCTACCGGCAACCGTTCCCAACCTTATCATAAACGGGGCCTCAGGCATAGCGGTCGGTATGGCTACAAACATTCCTCCGCACAACCTTGGCGAGGTAATAGACGCCCTGATATATCTGCTTGAAAACACAGATTCCGACGTTCAAACCCGTGATTTAATGCAGCACATAAAAGGGCCGGACTTCCCGACGGGAGGTATTATTTTTGGCCTTCAGGGGATAATCAATGCCTATGAGACAGGCAGGGGACAGATAAAGGTACGTGCAAAGGCTAATTTTGAGCAGCGTTCCCGCGGCGGGGAGAGTATAATCGTGACGGAGCTTCCGTATCAGGTTAATAAAGCTCGTCTTATGGAAAAAATAGCGGAGCTGGTGAGAGAGAAGAAAATAGAGGGGATTTCCGACTTGAGGGATGAGTCCGACCGTGACGGCATCAGAATGGTGATAGAGATAAAACGGGATGAAATGGCTCAGGTGGTTTTAAATAATCTGTATAAACATACGGCTATGGAATCTACCTTTGGAATAATAATGCTGGCGCTTTCCGAGGGGCAGCCAAGAGTGATGGGGCTTAAGACCATTTTAAACCATTTCCTTAAGCACAGGCGTGAGATAGTGATACGCCGCACGCGGTTTGATTTAAGAAAGGCGGAGGAGCGTGCCCATATACTGGAGGGGCTTAAGATTGCGCTGGATAATCTGGATGCGATAATCACGCTCATCAGGGCGGCTCAAACCCCTGAGATAGCGCGGCGCGGCCTAATGACTGAGTTTCCACTGTCTGAGATACAAGCCAATGCAATTCTTGAGATGCGTCTGCAGAGATTAACCGGTCTTGAGCGGGAAAAAATAGTAAGTGAGTACAACGATGTCATAAAGGAGATAGAGCGTCTGAGGGCAATTTTGGCAAGTGAGGCCCTCATTGCCGGGATTATAAAAAACGAGCTGAAGGAAATCAGGGAAAAGTATGCCGACAAGAGGCGCACTGAGATTGTCTCCGACATTTCAGAGATATGCGCCGAGGACTTAATCACTGTTGAGGAGATGGTGATAACGGTTTCCCACAACGGCTATATAAAGCGCAATCCACTGTCTGAGTACCGGCGGCAGAGGCGCGGTGGCAAGGGCTCAATCGGAATGGAGACGCGTGAGGAGGACTATGTCAAACAGTTGTTTATAGGCTCTACGCACGACCATATCCTGTTTTTTTCAAACCTTGGGCGGCTTTACTGGTTGAAGGTTTACCAGATACCGGAGGCCGGGCGGGCGACAAAGGGTAAGGCCATAGTGAACCTGCTTCAGTTACAACATGGTGAAAAACTGGCCACAGCACTGCCTGTTAAAGGGTTTCAGAGCGGATATCTTATGATGTTTACAAAAAAGGGTATTGTAAAGAAAACTCAACTGGCTGAGTTCAGTAATCCCCGCAGCAAGGGGGTTATAGCGATTTCAATAGATGATGACGACGAGCTGATTGCTGTAAAGATGTCAGACGGGAAATCTGACGTGATAATAGGGACACAGCTGGGACACGCTATCAGGTTTAACGAGGAAGACGTTCGTGATATGGGGCGTGGTGCAAGAGGGGTTATCGGCATACGCTTAAAGAAAAAGGATGCAGTAGTGTCTGCTGATGTGATAGATGAACGCTCAACCCTGCTGACTGTTACGGAGCTTGGTTATGGCAAGAGGACAAAAGCGGCAGGCTACAGTGCTCAGAGCCGCGGGGGGCAGGGGGTTATATCAATAAAGATAACAGAAAAGGGCGGCATGGCGGTAGGCCTTATACAGGTTCGTGATGAGGATGAGATAATGCTTATCACAAAGGCGGGCAAGCTGATACGCACACCGGCTGAAAACATACCGGTAACCGGCAGAAACACCCAGGGCGTCAGAATTATGGATGTAGGCCCGGAAAACATGATAGTCGGAATTGGAAAATCCGCTGAAAAGGATAAATCGGAGGTCTGAGATAAATATATTGGTATTTAGCCTTTTTTTATTTTGAATATCATCCAAAAATTAATTTTAACTTAATGTCTAAAGTTACTTGATTTTTTTATTCAGATATGTTAGTGTAAGTATTACGATGTTAGTGTTTGACAGAATAAGACGTGATGGTATAAAAGCTGGCACTATAACGCTTGCTTTCAGGTACTGGGATACGTTTAAGTTTCTTAAGGGTAAAATCTACAGGGCTCAAAATGTGGGTTATCTCCGGGTTTTGGATGTTAACTTTAAAGACCTTATGGATATAACAGAGGAAGAGATCCGGTGTGCCGGTTACGAGACTTTTGAGGATTTTCGTCACCATTTTATGAAGGCCCTTGATTATGATGCTGATTATAACTATGAAACAGAAAGAGCGGTAAGGATTGAGTTTGAATATCTTGGTGAGAACATCGAGGATTATCAGAGGGCTATGGGCAATATAAAGGAATCAGATATTTTCAACATAAAAGAGCAATTGCTTATACTGGAGCAGAAAAGTTTTAAACCCTGGATTGCAAAGACGTTACAATTGCTTAAACAGCAGGGGCATGTGCGTTTTAAAGACCTTGAAAAACCGGTTGACATACCACCGGATATGATTAAAATGTTTATGATTAAGTTGAAACAACTGCAGCTAATCTCCAGCAGCGAGGCCCAGGGCTACTCCATAACCCCGCTTGGCACTAAGGTACTCAAGCACTTAAACAGCAGATACAATGATATCCATGAGTTAACAGAAATCGTCAAGGGTGATGATACATATTAGCTTGTTACATTGAAACCACTTGCCATTGCTTTGTGCACTAACATATTTTCTATAGTTATCTTCAAAATGTAGGGAGGCAGCAGGCGGAAGTGTTTTATATGCTTTTAACTAAAAAAGAGCAATTAATCAGGCAACATCTATCTATCGCAAAAGCAGTAAATACTCACCAACCATTTCACACTAACAAAAAAGAAAAACCAGTTTTGCACAAAGCTCTGCCATTTCCGGCTTATGGTAAAGTATTGTCTTTTTTAACCTATGTCACTAACTCACCTTCAAAACCAGAACTACATAGGAAGAAAAAAGGGACTGGATTCCCGCTCGTAGGCGGGAATGACAAAGGAGGGCGTCATTCCTTTTTCCTTTTCTGTCATTCCTTTTTTTCTGTCATTCCGAGCGAAAGCCGGAATCCATGTCATTAAAAAAAGACTGTATTCTCGCTCGGGAGCGTTTTTCGACAGGCTCAGTCCTTCGGCAAGCTCAGGAGGCGGTTCGGATAATAACATTTCAGTTGAAGAAATACAAATACTGGGGTCATATGCCACAACAACCACAGCAACAACCACAACAGCACTCTCAACCACTACCACAGCCATAGCCACAACAACATCCCTAACCACAACGACTTCTTTAACCACAACAGGCACTACCAAAAATATAAGTTATATAATGCCGTATCTTCAAACACATACAAATCAGGTGCTTTACTGCATGGCAAGTAACATGACAACATCATCAGCTACAGGTTATGTAATGGTTTTGGCAAATGGCGCGACATTAAAACCAACACAATCATATGAGGCTACTACTTTCTCACTCCTAGCGAAGAGCACCCAGATGATTACGTTCTCAGGACAAACCGTAACAACTGGTTCAACGTCAATAAGTTTGCTTAACAATACAGGCGGCGCATCAAGCGCATCTGTAATGTATGGAACTAAATTGACATTTGCTTCTAATGATACATCGGCTAGTTGCAGCACTATCGGGATTGCGTGTTTCCAGGGAACAACAAGCCCTAAGAGAAACTTATCGGGAATTCTTTGTTACGATGGCAGCAGCTACTATGCTCATTAAGATTATAGTGGTTTGCAAAATTCCGTTGGCAACTTTAAAGGCTGAGATTGCCACAGCCCCTGCGGGGGTTCGCAATGACGGCACGGGGTTGTTGCTCCAACGTTTTTTTATTTGTCATTACGAGGAGCGTTAGCGACCAGGGGAATCCCCTTCAGGGGAGGGTAATCTCATCTTTTAAAAAAATTAATATGAACATACTATTGATAATTGTTATAACAAGGAGACAATACAAATGAAAAAGATAATAGCATATACATTAACAGCATTACTGATAACAATAACTTTAAGTTTAACAATAGCCGATAAAGCCGATACTGCAACATATTATATGCCGTATATTCATACAAATACGAATAATGTGGTTTATTGTGTTGTATCTAATGTATCAACAAGCCCGGTAACAGGTTCATTTACAACAATGACGGTAGAAAGTGGTTCAGCAAATCAAACAGCAGGTACAAGTTTTAGTGTAGATGCTAAGACAACTCAACTGATGACATTTTCAGGCAACACCATGACTACAGGCAGTACAACAATCTTCTTGTCTGATTTAACGTCAGGCAGTTCTACAGGCTATAGTGGTAAATTAGCATTTACAGGGACAACCTCAAGCGGGGATAGTGAATTTAGCGGGGCTATAACGTCTTCAACTGTAACCTGTAGCGATGTTCCTATGAGTTGTTTTCAGGGAACAACATCGCCTAAACGTAATTTGGTCGGGCATACCTGTGAGGACGGAACCAATAAGTTTGCCTATTGAGTGGTTGTTATAAATTCTGGGGGGTGGTGTTACAACGCCATCCCCTCATGAGTTTTATATACTCATGTCAAAAACTCCTTCAATTCATCCACTGAACCGGCTTTCTTTATAAAGTTTTTGAAATCTTCTAATTTTTCTATAGTACTTATGGCTTTGACTGAATTTATCAACTCAAGTCCGGCATAGCCATATTTTAGTTCAAGCATCCCTTCAATCCCTTCAAGCAACCCTTCCCGCTTACCTTCAAGTAGTCCTTTCCTTTCACCCTCAAACAATCCCCGTTGTCGTCCTTGTTTAAATCTCACATCTCTTTCTAAATTATAAACTAATGCCATATCCTCCGCCTCCTTACATACTTCATCCTGCAAATCTCTTAGTTGCGACAGGACTTCCACCTGCCTTATGTACTTTGCACGAAGCGTTTCTTCCTTCACAAGTTCATTTAGCCGGTTTAATATCTCTCGTATAAATATTTTAACACCTTTCTTTTGGTAATTGCACAAGATTGATATAATCACCTCTTGAGGTTTCTCCGAGTACAAGAATTTTTCGCAATCAACATTGCGCATATCGATTAGGTTATACCTGTAGTTCAGAGTATCAGTTTGTATGGTGTTTTTCATCGTTAGCGGTTCGTTGCCTATGTAAAACACATATTGTATCGGTTGTATTCCATGAACTACCGTTATATATGTCCAGTACTCCAACTCCCGATACTCCATCCTTGAATAATTAGTTGCCTGAAATTCAATATGTAAAATAGACTTAGAACCATCCTCAAATTCCACAAGTAAAATAAAATCAGCCTCTCGCTCATTCGTTATCTGAAGTTTAGTTTCTATTGCCGTGGATTTAACTATTTTTAACCCGATTACCTCTGTAATTAGGGTATCTACGACATCCTTCAGTATCTCCTTTATAACTTTATCATAGCGTTTAGGCATTTGACATTATTATAACATTTGGATAAATTAATGCACTAAAATAAAATGTGCCAATTCATTAATTTATCCACTCGTTCCGGTTTTGTTCCGGAATACTATAGTGGACCCCAGGCGTTTACGAACCTGTTAGAGAGATTGGTGGAACTGCAAAGTACATCCGTGTGGTAGATGAAAATATAGAATTAAACACAGAAAAAAAATGCGCTCATATATTTAAAGACATATATATGAGACTTAGTGGGTAAGACGCATATGCCCTGCATTGGGGAGATTTCAAACTACTCCATCTATGTCAAGACCTGACACCAAAGACCTTAACCTGAGAGACAAACCGCTAACAATTAAATATGCCTCGTCGGAGACAGCCGCTACCTGCTGGTTGAGGACACCGGCGTAGTCTCTGAAAAGCCGTGCAAGGAGGTTATCCGGCACTATGGAAAGCCCAACCTCGTTTGATACCAAAATAATTGCTCCATCCGGGTTTACATGTTTTGCAGTTGTCAGAGAATCCGTTAGTTTGGAAAAAGTGCTGTAAACTTCATCATTTGTGGACTGCGGCTCTCTGAGCAAAATATTTGACAGCCACAGTGTCAGACAATCCACGATAATAACCTCATGTGTGGCGGTTAATGAGGAGATGGTTTTATGGATATGGAGCGGTTCCTCCACCGTGTCCCAGAGGTTACTGCGCTGCCTGCGGTGTGCCTCTATACGCTCAGACATCTCATCATCGAGGGCCTGAGCCGTTGCAATATACGCTTTTCTTCCTGTGTAACTCTCCGCAGTTTTCAGTGCAAATGAGCTCTTGCCGCTTTTTGACCCTCCCGTTACAAATACTATGCGCATTGTTGAGCGGATACCTGCCGCTTCAAATTTCGGCTTCCGGGGCGAGTCTATACCCGCGGGGGGTAATCATCCAGTTTTCCCAGCAAAACGTCTGTGAGTTACCCACAATTATTGTGGTTTGCATATCTATTTCATGATTAAGCATATCACCGAGAGTTGTAAGCACTACAGTTTCATCATCTCGCATGGCGGCCTTTACTATTCCTGCGGGAGTACCCTCCGCCCTGTACTTAAGCATGATGTCACGGGCTTTGTTTATATGATGGCTGCGCCCTCTGCTTTTTGGATTATATATGACTATAACGAAATCAGCCACTGAGGCGCTATGCAGGCGCTTCTCTATCAGTTCCCACGGGGTTAGTCTGTCAGATAGGCTGATTGCTGCAAAGTCGTGCATAACAGGAGCACCCAGAAGGGATGCGCATGAACAATGAGCAGGGACACCTGAGATGATTTTTACATCAGGACGATTTGTGCTGTCAGAGCCCCACGGCGGTGCAGTCTCTGAGGAGCAATTTTTCATCAGCTCCAGTACAAGCCCTGCCATGGCATACACGCCGGGGTCGCCACTGCTGATTATTGAGACTACCTTTCCCCTGGAGGCCATCTCAATTCCTGCCATACAACGCTTTGCCTCATGTGTCATACCGGTTGTAACGACCTCTTTACCTGTTAACATGTTACGAATCAAGTCCACATAAATCCTGTATCCCACGATTACTTCCGACTCTTCTATTGCTTTTTGGGCCTCTGTTGTCATAAGCGCCCGTCTGCCCGGCCCGGTGCCAACTACAAATATCTTACCTTTCATTCAGAACCCCTGTATTTAAATTTAAAAAAAGTTATCCCCTGCAGCCATGTTTAAAATCAGCATCATAAAGTTTAGATGTCTTACCGGTGGGCTCCTCAGACGCCCTTAACGCCTCTCCCACTAAAATAAGCGCCGTCTTTTTTACCCCTGCCTCCTTTACCTTTGAGGCAATATCAGACAGTGTTCCTCTGATAATCCTCTGCGTGGGCCACGAGGCCCTCTCCACCACCACTACCGGTGTTGTGTCCCTGTACCCAGCCCTGAGCTCCTCCACCACCTGCTCTGTCATTGATACACTCAGGAAAATCACCATGGTGGCATTGTGAAGGGAAAGAGCTGAAAGTCTTTCACACTCAGGTACCGGTGTTCTGCCCTCAAGGCGCGTTATAATCACGCTTTGGCTTATCTCAGGGATAGTCAGCTCCTGCCTCAGGGCTGCCGATGCCGCCCCCAAAGAGGACACTCCCGGCACCACCTCGTAATCTATATTTAACTCCGCCAACCTCTCCGTCTGCTCCGATATGGCACTGTAAAATGACAAATCCCCCGCATGAAGACGTACCACCGTTTTACCTTCCGATGTCCACTTCTCCATCAGGGCTGTCAACTCTTCAAGGGTAAGGGCGGATGAATCAACCACCTGGGCCGCTGTGCCTTTAAATATTTCAGGATTAACAAGGCTGCCCGCATAGATAATCAAATCCGCCCGCTCTATGAGCCTCTTACCCTTAATTGTGATTAGCTCAGGGTCTCCCGGGCCTGCTCCCACAAAATACACAACAGCAGACATCAGCCCTCCCTCTCAACTACAAAGATGAAAATCCCGCACTCCATAGCAGCCGATGCCTTTTCAAAAAATCCACCCTCTTTGCCGGTTTTTTTGGTTATCAGGCAATCTATCCCGTAAAGACGGATTACGGCGGTGTTAAGCTCCGCACTAAAGGGCCCATGCATAGCTATTATGTTTTGCGGCTTTACTCCGGTACTCAGACAGCTTGATATGGAATTTTCAAACGGCAGTACCCGTACATAGACATCACTTATGCCATGAGCCGACAACTGCTTAACAAAGCCAAGCTCTTTGCTGCCGGTTGTAAAAAGCGGCTTTTTTATCTTTAGCTCTAAAATCCTCTTTACACACTCATCCAGCGATTTTACAAATACCAGCTTGTCGTAGCCCAAATCATCCGTCACATCCGTGCTCCGTGATTTCTGAAAGTACTCTATCTGAAGCTCCGCCGATACCTTCTGCGCAAGAGGAGTGATAACCTGTGCATATGGATGTGTGCAATCTATAATTCTTCTAACCTCTTTTTCATTTATAAACTTTTTAAGTGAGGCATGTGTAAAATTCTCTAATACCGCCTTGTCACCAAATTTTTCCCTAAACAAATTATACCCATACTCTGTGGCTGTAGAAATATAAAAAGGGACGCCCTCACTCTCAAGCCTCTGTGCCTCACAAACCCCCTCTGTCGTACCACCCAGAATCAACACCATATCCCTGGGTTTATAGGCTGCCTTACGGCTAAATAAAAGTGTCTCCTTTGCCATGGCAATTGTGACTTTCTTAAATACGGTTTTAGGAAGCACCAGTTGGGCATTCTTACCTGAGAGCACCGCCGATGACTCCGACACCCCATGCACTCCCACGGATTTAAACGCAGTCTCAGAACGCACGGCTTGTGCAGTGACATTATAGTAGTGCTCAATCATCCATTTCGGTATAAATCTGATATGGAGGGAAAGCTCGGCTGCTGCCTGTAAGAGTCCCTTTTCATCTTTCTTAACCCACGCTGTGGCAATACAGCGGAGTTTGGAGGGCGTAATACCAGCCATCCTGCAGCCCTCCGTAATGGCATGTACTATATCCTCTTTAAGGGCGCCTTTCTTTGTGCCAACCCCCACGATGTAGATACGGTCCGACTCTGTCTTTGTTGTTACTACCGGTTCTGCACCGGTTATCGAGCTGATTATAAAGGTAAGCTCGTTTGCACCTCCCTCATGCCCGGAAAGTGTGCTTATGGCAAACCGGCAGGACTCATCAAGAGTCACCACGGCAGGGTCGGTACGTTTGTCCTTAATCAGTGGTGCTATGGTGCGGTTTACTATGCCCATTGACATGATAAAAACAAACCGTCTGTATTTATTAAAATTGGCGGATACACACTCAGAAAGCCTGTTATAGCCTTCTACATCAGGCATGGTGTTTAGATACTGAAGAGCTTCATTTTTAACAAATATCCTTGCAGGTATTTCCCCTGCAATTTTCTCAGCAACAGAGGCCCCTGCCTGATTAAGCACTATTAAGGCTGTTTCCATATGCAGTCATTAGTTCCTTTCCAACTTTGTGTGTTTTAAGAGGATTTAAGAAGCAATCTTTCCATATTTCAATATGTTTTCATTTCATTAGTGCTCCTATTTTAACGGTTGAAGGGAAGGGAAAGTCAAGGCAAAAATACACATGAATTTTTGATATCTTCATTGCATACCACTGCGATACAAAAATATTGACAAATCCAACACTTATTTTTTAGTATTATTAGTTTTTTACTCACATAAAACAACAAATGGCTAACACTGCTAACCGGCAAAATAAAGGGGTTAAGGGGGCAGGCCCCCTTGCGGATGGGATTATAAGAGAAGATGGAACCTTCCCTTATAAATCCGTGCTCCTGCTTAATCCGCCTGATGCAGCAGGTGAGAAGTTTACTCGAGAGGGCCGATGTACCCAGCAAAGCGGTATATGGTCAACCCTGTGGCCGCCCCTTTCACTTGTGTATATTGCAACACTGCTAAAGGATAACGGTTATGATGTCAGAGTCACAGACGCACCTGCCGAGGGCATAAATTTAACAGGGCTTAAGGTGATAATTGATTCTTTCAGGCCGGAAGTTGTGATTCTCAGCACCGGCACTCCGTCAATTGATAACGACCTTGCAGTGGTCTCATTAATAAAAACGATGAATCCGGCAATTACCACTGTTGTCATCGGAACACATGTAACAGTGCTCGATAAGCAGGTGCTTGCACAGAGGCCGGATTTAGACATAGTTATCAGAAATGAGCCGGAAATAACAGCCCTTGAGACGGTTAATAATTTAAACAATTTGGCGGAGGTGCGGGGAATAACTTACAGAGGAGCCGGCGGTAACATCATACGCAACGAGGACAGAGAGTTCAGCTCTGAGTTGGACAGGCTGCCGTTTCCCGACTGGAGTATGATAAATATTAATTCCTACCTGCTGCCACTGAAAGCCACTGCGTTTCTTATGGTCATGCCGCTGCGCGGCTGCCACTTTCCATGTACATTTTGCACAAGCCGGACGTATTACGGGAAAAAGATAAGATTCAGACAGGTTGCCTCAATCATCGAGGAAATCAGGGCTGACATTGAAAAATATGCAGTGCATGATTATTTCTTTTGGGCTGAAACATTCACAGCTAATCCTGCATTTGTTAAGGAACTCTGCATGGGGTTAATTGAAAGTAAACTAAAGATTTCATGGGTCTGCAACAGCAGAATTGACACGGTCAACGAGGAACTATTATACTTGATGAGGCGGGCCGGCTGCTGGATGATTAGTTTTGGCATAGAGTCGGTTAATTCAGAGGTGCTTAAAGGTGTGAGAAAAAACATAGAGTATGAACAGATTAAAAACACGCTTTCAATAGCTAAGAAAACAGGAATATTAACGTCAGGACATATAATTTTCGGGCTGCCTGATGAAACGGCTGCCTCGGCAGTGGAAACTAAACGGAAAGTTTTGGCTCTGGACCTGGACTTTGCACAGTTCTACTGTGCCGTCCCTTTCCCGGGCTCCGAGCTTTACATCACAGCTCTGGCAAACGGTTGGATACAAGAAGGCGGCTTTAACGCTTTCCGGCAGGAGCGGGCAATTATGTCTTTAAAGGGGATATCTCCTGATGAGGTTGAAAAAATAAGGGCACAGGCTGTAAGGGAGTTTTATTTAAGACCAAAAATTATTTTTGGAATCATAAAATTAATAAACCCGAAATCGCTTTTCAGAACCATAATCTCCACATTAAAATTTTTAAAGGTGGTGGTATAAACACATGTATATAATGGGCATATGGGATGGGCATGACGCAGGGGCCGCCATCATTAAAGATAATAAAATACTTGTGGCGGTAAACGAGGAAAGACTTTCCGGAAGAAAGTTGGATGCCGGTTTTCCGGTTCTTTCCATAAAGGAATGTTTAAGATATTTGAATCTGCGCCCTGAAGATATTAATTGTATAAGCAGTTGCACTACGGATTTTTCTAAAACACTGACGCGGGCATTTCCATCCCTAAAGGAACAGTACTATCTTATCCGGCGTCGAAAAGTTAAACAGGGCGCCTTTGAGAGTTTAAAGAAGAAGGCAAAGTACATGCTGACCGAAATAGGTCCCTCAGCAGCAAGCCGCTACATCAGCCGCCACCTGATAACTAGAGAGCTAAAAGATATCGGATTCAAAAAGACTGATTTCCATCAGTACAGCCATCATGACTGCCATGCCGCAGCCGCAGCATTCTGCTGCGGATATGATAAATCCCTTGTCGTAACACTTGACGGAATCGGAGACGGGCTCTCCGGCGGCATAAGTCTCATGGATGATAATAGGCTCAGTTTAATTAAAACAATACACGGAAGGGATTCATTCGGTATTTTTTTTGAACACGTGACGAATCTTTTGAATATGAGAGAGCTTGAGGATGAGGGTAAGGTCATGGCGCTTGCCGATTATGCATATCCGATAGATGATAAAAAGAATCCACTGCTGGATTTCTTTGAGATTAACGGTCTCAGTGTCAACGCAAAATACGGCTCCCTGAAAATGTACGGGCAGTTAAAGAGAATCCTCTGGATGTATCCTTCCGAGCAGTTTGCTTTTATGGCACAGAGACTGCTTGAGGTAAAGGTGACGGAGCTGGTGAAAAATGCGCTCACTATAACCGATTGCACCCATATAGCTCTTGCGGGAGGAGTGTTTTCTAATATCGTGGTAAATATGCTGATAAGTGAGCTTCCCACAGTGTCGGATTGTTTTATATTTCCTCACATGGGAGACGGCGGGCTTGCCGTGGGTGCGGCCATGTGTGCCAATTACAATTTAAACGAGGTGGCAAAATATGAGTTTAAAGATGTGTTTTTGGGTGCTGATTTCAATGATTCCGATATTTTAACAGTATTAAAAGAGCACAACCTGAAGTTTGAAAAGAAACCGGACATTGCCAAAGCTGCGGCAGAACTGATTTCAAGCGGCAACATTGTATTTTGGTTTAACGGCAGGATGGAGTATGGTCCAAGGGCACTTGGCAAAAGAAGCATCCTTGCGCTTCCAAATTCCGAGGAGATTAAAAACCGCCTTAATCTGAAGTTGAAAATGAGGGTGTGGTATCAGCCATTTTGCCCATCCATATTAAAAGAGGACTTTGACTCTCTGATTGATCGAAACGGAAACAGCACTTATAATAAGTTTATGGCTATGGGGTACAGGGTGAAGCCGGAGTTAGTCCCGGATATGAAAGGGATAGTCAGTTTAAGGGGCGTGTGCAGACCTCAGGTTGTTGACGAACATGACGGTTTGTTTTATAATCTGCTCTTAGAGTTGAAGAATTTGACAGGCAGGGGCGTTGTGCTTAATACGAGTTTTAACATTCACGGACAACCGCTGGTTTGCACACCTGCGGATGCAGTTAAAACCCTTATCACAGCCGGAAACAAATATTTGGCTATAGGGAGCTATTTAGTTGAAAACGAAAACGCAGGGTAAGACAGCTTTTGATAAAAAGTGGGTTTTCATTGCGGCAGGTTTCATTGTAGTTTTCGTCTCAGCCCATATTTATGCTCACAGACATAGTTCTGAAATTATAAGGCAGCATCTTATAACACTGATTCCTGTCTGTCTTGCGGTTAATTTTGTTCTTATACTCCTTGGCGTAGTTATTAATTATAAAGCGATAACCACAGTGTTCAGTAAATTAACAAAGGGGCAATGGTACGCTCTGGGTGGTGTTTTGGCTTTTGCTCTTGTTATGGTAGTTTTTGTGGCCCCTCGGATTCACAGAATCTACTACGATGAAAACATTTACCTCAGCATTGGGCAAAACATCGGTTTTTTAGGCAAGGCCGGCATGTGTAACGACGGCAATAACCACTACGGCGTCTATGGCTGTGACATTGTTGAATTTAACAAACAGCCATATGCGTATCCGTTTCTTTTAAGCCTGCTGTTTAAACTTTTTGGAAGCTCTGAACTGACAGGCTTTTTGTTTAATAATGTAACTTTTCTGCTGTCAACTATTACCGTGTTTTTAATAAGTTATATGCTTTTTGATGAGATTACTCTTTCAGTATTTGCGGCCCTTATATTTGCCATGATTCCTGAAAACATAATGTGGAGCAACACTGCTGCTGTTGAGCCCTCCGCACTGTTGTTCCCCGGCTTTACAATCCTGTGTTTTCTAATATATTTGAAAGAAAAAGATAACAAATCCCTGTTTTTATTCTCTGTGGTACTGCCCTTTTCACTTCAATTCCGTCTTGAGGCGGTATTAATCTTACCGGTTATATTTTTGTATATTGTGTTGAAGGACGGAAGCATCTTAAAGTCACAGATGTTTTACCTGTTTTTGCTTATTTCATTGATCCTTGCCCTTACCCATATCCTGCAGATATATTCGGTCAGAAACGAAAACTGGGGCTCAAGCGGAGACAGAATGGCTGTTTCCTATTTCTGGGGTAACCTGAAAGTCAACGGCCTTTTCTATCTTAACAACGTAAAATTTCCTGCACTCTTTACTGTGCTTGCCATTGTCGGGCTGGTTGCCATGAAGAATTTCTTTAAAGAAAAACTCTTTTTAGGACTCTGGTTTATATTACTTTGGGGAATATTTTTATTTTTTTATGCAGGAAGCTACAACTATGGACAGGATGTACGCTACTCACTGGTATCATACATGCCGATGGCGATACTTGCCGGCGCCGGATTTTCTGTAATACAAAATATGTTTAAAACCTCCGCTAATAACAAAAAACTTATACCGGTAATGATACTGTGTTTTGTCTTTATCTCGTTTATGCCTCATATAAGAGCGCTTGGTGAGGAATCATGGGAGTGCCGGGTTGACTACCGTGAAGCTCAGAAAATGCTTACCATGATAGACAAAGACAACTCCATTGTGCTGACCCACAATCCAAATATGTTTCTTCTGTGGGGCGCCAACGCAGTACAGACATCTACCGCCACAACAAACGTCAGCAGATTAAACAACCTGTTTGACCGCTACAATGGCAACGTTTATTTTCACTACAACTACTGGTGTAACACCGCAGATCCCGTGCAGACCGGGTTTTGTAAAAAAATCCTCGACACCTACGATTGCCGTCAAGTACACCACTACACCGAGCGTAATCGTATGTTTGCTCTTTATAAGATGACAAGGAAAGAATAGATACAGGAATTAAGGGAAAGCTAACGAATAATAATACCAAAGATGTATATTATACCAAGTTGCAGTCAATCGTCTAACCTTGTTGGCTTCATCAAGAGCTCCTCAACATACAAATACCAAGTAGCGTTCAAAGACGTAATATTAATTTTACTTTTTTAGTTGCAACATGCCATAAACAGTACGCCTGTGTCGCTTTCTCCCAGCCGCCTCGTTACTCTTTATGACTGCTACTTGGTATGACTGCAGCTTGGTATCAGACACTTTTATCAGATTTTACATACCCGCATTAAATTATCTGATAACTTAATCATATGTATGATTTATACCAAACAGCCTTCAATCGTCTAACTTTGCCGGCGGCGTCACAAGCTCCGCTGCGTACGAAAAAACACGCCTGCGGCGCTTGCTCCCTGCCGCCTGTGTTTACTTCTGAATGCAGCTTAGTATTAGTTTTAAAACAAGGAACAACAAAAGAGAGGAACGTACATGGCAATCTCCGTTAAAGGACGCAAAAGTTCTAAAAGTAACATCAACATCCCAGGGCGGCCGGTTTTTGATGAAATCGCAGTAGCCGGTGTTCGTCAGAGATATAACAGTTATCCGTCTGAGGGACTTACTCCTGAAAAACTATCAAGAATATTTAAGGAAGCGGATTTGGGAAACATTTCTAAACAAGCGGAAATATTTTTAGAAATAGAAGAAAAAGACACTCACCTTGGAAGTGTTCTGCAAATCAGAAAAGCACAGGTGGCAGGCCTGAGATGGGAAATACTACCTGCATCAGAATCACAACAAGATGTCGAAATTGCCCGTGCAGCCAAAGAAATGTTCGATTATATCGACAATCTCGAGGATGCACTCATAGATATGCTTGACGCTGTCGGAAAAGGTTTTTCAGTCCTTGAGATTATGTGGAGTATATCGGAAAATCAGGTTTGGATAGATACCCTTAAGTGGATTGACCAAAAAAGGTTTACGTTTTCATCTAAAGACGGCATATTATCAACTCCAAACTTAATAACTGAAAAAGAGCCAATCTATGGTGAAGTGTTAACGGCAAATAAGTTTGTAATTCACAAATATCGCAGCCGCTCGGGCATACTTCCGCGGGCAGGGCTTCTAAGGCCGTGTGCCTATATGTATCTGTTTAAAAATTATGGGATAAAGGACTGGGTAGTTTTCAATGAGCTGTTTTCCGTGCCGATGCGTATAGGTAAATATAAATCCGGAGCCACACAGAATGAAATAGATGTCCTTAAACAGGCTGTTTTTAATCTTGGCGTGGATGCCGCTGCTGTGGTCTCAGACAACACCCTGATAGAGCTCCTTGAATCCCGCATAAACGGTAACAGCTCCGCCTTTTCAGACTTTATATCCTTCTGTGACAGATCTATAACAAAGGCTGTGCTAGGGCACACCGGTGCTGTGGAAAGCACACCGGGAAAACTCGGCGGTGAAAGAGAAGCATACGGCGTTAGACACGATCTGTTGGAGTCCGATGCTGTAGCACTTGCTAAAGCCATTAAAACCTGCATTTTAACCCCCTGGGTTATGTTTAGCTTTGGGCCTGAGGCAGGCATCCCTAAATTCAGATTTAATTTTGAAGATGAGGAAGATCTGGAAAAAACCGCTAAAACCTATAAGACACTTGTTGATATGGGTTTTAAGGATATCAGCACTAACCATATATATGAAAAATTCGGAATTCCCAAGCCTAAAGAAGGTGAAAAAACCCTGGCGATTTTGGAGGCCGCAAAATGAAAGTAATAGTGTGTAGTGAAATAGTTGGTACTACAGAGGAGGTTCAAGTAATCCCTTATGGCTATCACAAAACCGGTAAAGGGGATTTTCTTTGCGATGAGGACTCGGTTGACCTGATAATGAAAGACTTCCGCCGCCGTCAAAACGATATGGTGATTGATTATGAGCATCAGACTCTTACCGGATCGGAGGCCCCCGCCGCCGGCTGGATTAAAGAATTAATAGATAAAGGCCACGAGGGAATATGGGCAAAAGTGGAGTGGACTGATAAGGCAAAAGCCTATCTGACCAACAAAGAGTATCGGTACCTCTCTCCGGTGTTTTTAAAAGAGACGGCAGACAACCGGGTAATAAAACTTATTAATGCAGCGCTTACGAATCAGCCTGCTATAGACGGCATGGTGCCGCTGGTCAATAAGGATAGAGCACAGGGAAATCCCCTTCAAGGGAGAGAGCGGCAGAGCAGCACAACAGCAGGAAAAGACAAACAAACGGAGGTTAAACAAATGAAGAAAGTGTATGAGGCCCTGGGCTTGAAAGACGGGGATAGTGAAGACAATGTATTAACAGCAGTTATGGCGCTTAAAGAAGTAACAACAACAGCAAGTGCCTTCAAAGAGATATGTGAGGCAGCAGGTCTTAAACCGGATGCCGGCATTTCTGAACTTAAGGCAACAGTGTTGGCAATGAAACAATCCCACGGCAGTGTTGAGAGTCTCACTAAAGAGGTCATGGTCTTAAAAGAAGTAATGGCCAAAGCGGAGGCGGAGACAACCGTTAATTTGGCTTTGACTCAGGGAAAGCTAATGCCGGCACAAAGGGACTGGGCTATGGAGTATGCCACAAAAGACCCGGACGGTTTTAAGATGTTTGCAGCCAAAGCCCCGGAAGCCATTCCTCTAAAAGATATAACCGGAGGGATGGCTAAAAATGACGATATGGCCATTGATGAGACCCAACTCATGGTCAACAAACAACTTGGGATTAGTGACAAGCTCTGGAAACAACGCTCTTTGACAGGAAAGGAAAAAACCACGGTAATCCTGCAACATGGTCAGGATGCTCAGATTAATAAGGAGGTTAAATAATGGCGGCATTGACAGCAGATAGAAACACGGTGTCAAGGAGCGGGGATGTGCTGCATATGGAGGTGGCAGCCGGTAAGATACTCTACCAGGGAGCACTGGTGGCGGTGGATGCAAATGGTTATGCCACTGCGGGAGCAACAGCCACTACCATCAGAGGCATAGGCCTGCTGAGGCGTATGTGGACAACTCTGGTGGCGCTGACGGCAATAAAATTGTTGCCGTGTCAAAGGGAGTATTTGCATATGAAAACAGCAGCGCCGCTGATGAAATAACTAAGGCCGATATTGGCAAAGACTGCTACATAGTGGATGACCAGACCGTGGCAAAGACGGACGGAACAGGCACAAGGTCAATTGCAGGAACCGTTTTTGACGTAAACAGTCATGGTGTTTGGGTGAAGTTTTAAATGAATAATTATTTATCTTTTAAGGATGAGATTGCCACACCCCCTTCCGGGGGTTCGCAATGACGGATGGGGTGGTCATCATCTGGGGTTCGCAATGACGGCTCAGAAGATTACTATAATGTTTCTATCCGTCATTGGCAGCGGAGCGAAGCAATCTCAGCCTTTTGCTTATGATAAAAAAAAATATAAACAAGGAGGATAACAAAGAAATGATACTAAACCAACAAACATTAGACGCTATATATCAGTCATTCAGCCTGATATTTGAAAACGCCTTTAACGGCATAGCACCGCTCTATCAGCGTGTTGCCATGACCGTACAGACACAAACCAAAGAGCAGAAGTACGGTTTTTTAGGGGCCTTCCCGCGTATGAGGGAGTGGGTTGGTGACCGGGTGCTGCAAAACCTGTCAACTCACGACTTTACAATCAAAAACAAAGACTTTGAAAGTACTATAGAGGTTGACCGTAACGATATAGAAGACGACAACCTTGGAATCTATAACCCCATAGTGCAGGAGTTTGCCCGTGTTGCAGCCACTCACCCGGATGAGTTGATCTTTGAGCTTTTTAAAGACGGCACTGTTAATGAGTGTTACGACGGTAAGGCATTCTTTGCAGCAGATCACAGAGTTAATAACAAGAGCGTCTCAAACTTTGCAGATGACAGCGGCACGCCGTGGTATCTGCTTGACTTATCCAGAGCAGTTAAACCCTTTGTGTTTCAAAGCCGCAGGGCGGTCGAATTTATCACCCTCGATGATCTTAAAGACTCTAATGCGTTTTTTAAACGTAAATACGTCTATGGCGTAGATGTCCGCTATAATGCCGGCTATGGATTATGGCAGCTGGCTTACAGATCGGAAAAAAGCCTGGACGCCACCAACTACTCCTCAGCCCGTTCAGCGATGATGCAATATACAGATGACTCAGGCAGACCTCTTGGTATAATGCCAAACTTGATGGTAGTGCCGCCGTCTCTGGAGGGTGAGGCGCGGGAGCTTTTACAGGCAGACAGGAACACATCAGGTGCTGCAAACGTTTGGAAAGGCACGACAGAGCTGCTGATAGTGCCCTGGCTGGGATAGTAGTGCAGCACAGCGGCAGAGCAACAGAACACTAATCCTTGCTACTGCTCTGTTGCTCTACTGCTCTCAAAGGAGGATTAAATGTACATAACGGCAACGGACATAACAGTAGTAATGCAAGTATCGGATGTTATAGCGCTCACTGATGACGGCGATATAGGGGTACAAAACACTGCTCTGATTGAGTCTGCTATTGTGCAAGCCGATAGTGTTATAGACAGTTATCTTGGCAGCCGTTATCAGTTACCGTTATCTATTGTGCCTGAGATTGTTAAATCCATTGCCGTTAGTGTCACAGTTTGGGTTTTGTGTCAAAGGGGTGCGTTTAATCCTACTGAAACACGCATCAAGGTTTACGATGACGCTATTAAGTTTTTAAAGGACATAGCAAAAGGAGTGGCCGGCTTAGGACTTGAGGAAAAGACAGCTAAAAATCCCGATTCCTCAAGCACTAACAAAACAACAAACGACAGGGTGTTTACCCAGGATACGCTTAAAGGTTTTTAGTGAACACGAGTGGACAGGGATAAAAATGCTTAAGATAGCGGAAATGGAAGCCATGATGTTAAATAAATTAGAGCTGATATCCGGCCTGAAAACTGTGGATATATACATCGGTAAGATAGAGGATGCTTTAAGCGGCAGTATGAAATTACCGGCAGCACTTTTGGTTTACAGCGGCGCTAAGGCCGATTTACAGACTGAGGGCGGCAGAGGACTTCTGTATAATGTGGACTTCCGCTTTACGGTTTTTATTGCTGGTAAAAGTCTAAAGAGCAGGAAGGAAGCCGGGGAAAGCATTAAGACAATCCTTGAGGATGTAAGAGGCTCTTTAAATGGACTGCAACAAGGCTCCGCCACTCTGATATGGGAGGAAGAGGGCTTAGAGGTTATGACAAAGACAGGAGTGGTAATTTACTCCCAGCATTATAAATGCAGGGAAGCACTAACAGCAAAGAGGAGTAACGTATGAGGAAAGTACCGGTATTAATACTGTTAATAATAGTTTTAGGATTGGCAACGCTATCCTTTGCCGATAGTTTTACTTTGTTTGAAAAAACTGCTACAGGTGCGGGAGCCGCTCAGTTATTAATCCAGCCGTTGAAAGACTGGACGTGTCAGGTAAACATATCCGCGGCGGCAGATAATGTGACAGTGGCCCTTGAGGGCGGCGTGACCGGCATTAGTTTCGGAGAGATGGTTAATCACGATTTTACGGCTGCTGAGCTTGCCAATAAAACGGCCTTCTTCAGCATCAACGGCACACCGGTTAAATACGTGCGCGGTAACCTGCTCTCTAACCCCGATAACGTGACGGTTAAGATGTCCTGTATCGGTGCGCAATAGGGAGGCGGGCGATGAAAAGATTATTTGCATTGGGCTGTGGTTGCGGCGTTTTTTTATCCGTCATTACGAGGAGCGTTAGCGACCAGGGGAATCCTCTTAAGGGGAGGGTAATCTCATCTGTTATTCACGTTTTAAGGCTGAGATTGCCACGCCTGCGGCTCGCAATGACGGTATTGCTATTGTTGTCAGGATTATTTACAGTATCAGCTTACGCCTGGCAAATAACCGGCGGCTGGCAGGGGGCTCCCACAGGCGCAGGCGGCGGCACAGCCACTTATAACACCTATTACTCATACACAACGACTGCCGCCGGAGATAACTTAACTACCGACAACATCACAGAGGGCGGTGTTAATAAGTATTGGCACAACTACCTGTTGTATCAGGGCTTAACAGGCAAATTATTTACCGACAACGTTACTGAGAGCGCCGGGTATCTCTACTACACCCCGGCACGGGCCAACGCTCAGGTTATGCCGCTTTTGACTGGATTGACCACCGATAATATCACGGAAGGCGCCACCGATAAATATTTTCATAACGCTTCCGTGTTTTCGGCCATAACCGGTAAGCTCTACTATGACAACATCACAGAGAGCCCGACCGTGCATCCCTTTAGCGATACCTACCGCAACTACCTTAACCAGAGCGTTACAAACACATCAAGCCCAACCTTTGTTGGTGTGACTTCAAATGCAACTACTACGGGCACCCTGTATGCCCAGGGCGCTGTCAATTTCTTAAGCAGCATAACTACGCCGCTTTCGGGCTATATGCACGCAACGCCCTCCGGCATTGTCACGGCGGCAGGGTTAACTCATGCTGACTTAGACGATACAACGATAACATCACCCGCAGCTAATCAGGTACTAACCTATAACGGCAGTAAGTGGGTAAATGCTGCGGCACAGGGTGGAGGAGGTGCTACGGTGACAATAGATAACTTTACTATTCAGCAGACCGGTGGAGGAGCTTTAAAAATCGCTGACAGGATAGAGCAAAACATCTTTTTAAATGCTCTGCGGATGGCGGCCAATGCATCAATGTCAATGTTTAATATGGTTGACGGCATAGTGGATAAGTTTAAAGATACAACAACGCTGGATAATGTCTCAGGCAGTGTGTCGTCTAATTATGTGTGGAGTTTGGGCGGCTATACAACGTCACAGGCGGTTGGAGGTGCAGATGCATATTCTAAGTTGTTGATTCATGCGGATGGTTCAGGGCAGACGTTTGTTGACAGCTCGCTAAGTCCTCATACAGTAACAGCTAACGGAGACGTCACGCAATCGGCGGTACAAAGTAAGTTTGGCGGAAAGAGCACTTATTTTGACGGTGCGGGAGATTATTTAACCGTACCGGATTCTAACGATTGGTATTTTGATACCGTGGATTTTACGGTAGATTTCTGGGTATATTTCAGCTCCTTTGGCACTAATTATCTTTTTGAGCAGTCAGGCGGTTTTGTAATAAACTGTACCGCTACATCCTGTCAAGTTTTTCTCGGTGACAGCTCCCCGCTAAACTTTACTGCTGATGTTACGACACTAAGCACCGGTCAGTGGTACCACATGGCGTTAGTGAGGAATGTAAACACATGGTACTATTTTGTTAATGGAGTGCCAAAAACAAAAACTCTACAAGGCGGCAGCTATAGCTCTGCTGCCCCTAACGGTACCGGAGATATGAAGATAGGCGGACACGCCGGTTTTTACCACACCGGTTATATGGATGAAATTCACATCTCAAAAGGAATAGCCCGCTGGACAACAGATTTTTCAGCCACACTGCCGTCATCTCCATGGGGTTTAGGCGGCAGCTACACAGACAATATGACACTGGTCTCAAAACCAACTGCAGCGCTGACAATTCCGGCAACAGCACGGTTTGGAGTGTTGCAGGAACAGCTTGACCCCGCCGCAGTTGTTAATACTGACTGGAAGGCATACGTCACAAGCGACAACGGTACTAACTGGAATCAAATAACTTTGGCCAAAGAGGGCATGTACAGCGATAACGTCACGATGTATTCCGGCTCCGTAAATCTGACAGGAGCCGGCACCGGTATGAGATGGAAGATTCAGACATGGAATAAACTTAACAAATTATTGGGGGTGTGGCATGTGTGGGATTAAGGGGGGCGACCGGCAGTCGTTCCCCAAGGGAAAAGATGAGATTGCTTCGCTTTGCTCGCAATGACGGCGGTGGGGGCAGTCGCAATGACAGCCTATTATTTCTATCTTTTCCGTCATTGCGAGCCGAAGGCGTGGCAATCTCAGAATTAGGAGGTGAAATGAATAAACACATAAGGTATCTAAGGGGAATCACCTTTAGGGGAGTGGAAATCACAATACTTATTGCCGCAGGGCTGTTAATCACGGCTTACGCATTTGCGGAGACGGAACGTATCGGCAAACCTGATGTTGTAACCGCCAAAAAAGCAAAGAAGGACGATATGAAAACACTGCTCAAAGACGCTAAGGACGCTTTCAGTGACCAGGCACAGCAAAAAATAATTGTAAAAATCATCAAAGAATTAGGAGGGGAATAATGAAGAGAATTCATTTCTTGCTTGTGGTATTAGCTTTAGTATGGGCGGTATTGGTTTGCGGTTGTGCCGGTATAGGGATGTCTGCCTCATCTGACAGCGACAATACCACGCTGGGGATTTTCGGCAGTATGCAAAACGGCTGCCGGTATGAGGTGACGGAGGTGCTTAATGAAAACGGCAGCCACCAGCAAGTCTGGGGCAAGATTAGTTGCGGGACTAATTAAAGGAAAAGGGGCTTTATGGATAAGTTAATTGAGGCAATTTTACAGCATCCCCGGACTTCCACGATGGGGGTCTTAATCATAGCTACTGTGATGGCGTTGCTTGCCGGTAAAATTGACAAAGACACGGCTATGGCAGTCATTGGGGTAATGTCTGCGGCGGGTTTGTTGGCCGCCAAAGACGGGGATAAATAGAAGGAGAGAATAATGCACAGTTACGGAAAGGTACAACTAACGGAAGAGGAAAAGTCCTGGTGGTATTATAAACTGGGCAAGAAATATGAACCAACATATGCAACCGGTGCCAATGAAAAGCCCTGGCACAAACAGGAGGTAGAGTAATATGCCGACATATGTAGAAAAGTCGTTTATAGGCTCAGGGGATTTATATTTAGACATTTTGGATAGCACCACAGGGGTTAAAACCGGCGAGTTTTTCCTTGGCAATGTTGCTGAATTTAAACTTGCCACACCGGAAATCAGCAAAGCAGAATTGAAATCTAAAATGAGAGAATCCTACGGTAAAGTGCTTAAATCCGTCATAACAGAGTTTAAACAGTCTCTAAGTTTTAGCCTGTCTGATTATACAAAGGAAAATCTCAAACTGGCCTTCATGGGTGATAATGAGGACTTAGCTCAGTCCTCCGGTTCTGTAACAGGCGAGTTGATGACGGCTCACTCCGGCAAGTATTCAAAGCTGATCTACAGAAACTTAAAGAGCTCCCCTGATGTGGTAGTTAAAGCTAATGCCTCAGGCACATGGGCGGCGGCTCACGCTTACGCACTGGGTGATATTGTAAAGCCTGCCGGTAGCAGTTACTTTTTTGAGGTGACCACAGCGGGGACATCGGACGATACGACTGAACCCACGTGGCCGACTGTTGTGGGTAATACGGTAGTAGATGGCACCGTGACATGGACATGCCGGAAATATACGTTTGTCAAGGACACCGATTATGAGGTGGATTATGAGATAGGACGCATATATGTGATAGAGAGCGGCGATATTGAGGATGGTCAAAGCCTCCTTGTGGATTACTCCTATGACTCACTAACCGGCAGCATAACCAATATATCGACAGAAAAGCAAATAGAGGCTTTTGTAAGGTTTATCGGCCTTGACAGAGCCAACAGCCGTAACTGTGAAGTGGAGCTTTTTAAAGTGGCTTTAACTCCAGGTGGTGATGTGGATTTAATCTCGGAAAAATTTACCACGCTTAATTTTAGTGGTGAGATACTTACTACAGATGCAGGTACAGGGCGGTTTTTGCTTAAGGATTGATATCTGCCGGTTTCCTCCGTAAGTAAAGCTGACAAGTACTTTTCGGCAGATAAGAGGGGCCAAGGCGGCCCCTCCCACCCCTCTGCATATAAAATATTACTTAATAATACCAAGTTGCATTCATTCGATTAACTTTGTTGGCTTCGTCAAAAGCTCCTCAACGTACGTAAAGTACGCCTGCGTCGCGTTCTCCTTGCTGCCTCGTTACTCTTTTGAATGCTACTTGGTATAACTGTTAGAATCCAAGCAAAATACTGCTGCTTCCCGGCCCTGAGGTGCTGTCATCCCCACAGAGATAACCGACCACATTACGCTTTGGCTGTGTAGTTCCCTGAAAACATGATATTATCACATTTTTACAGCTAGCTCCACCTGTGACAGTGGTTGTAAACTTCAATGTCCCACCATATGCTGTCAAACCTGTACCTGTTTCTGAAGCCAAATCCAAAGTCTCTACGCCAAGGCTTATAGTGGTACCGCTAAATGTTACCATTTTTGAAAGGCCGGCTCCAAGTGTGTCACCAAATGTTGTAGCGTTCCCTACCGGCTTTGTGGCTGCTGCGTTGACCGTGAAGGAGGTTGTAAGGGCGTTTGACGAAAAATTTGCTATGTAACAGTATGTGACATTATTCGTATGGGTGTGAAGATATGGTATATAATAAGACACCGTTCCCATAACTGTGCCGCCCCCTCCACCTGGTACAGTTGTTGTTGTTTGCCCGCCACCGCCTGCCGCCGTTGTTGTGGTTGTCATTCCTCCGCCCCCGGGCACCGTTGTTGTAGTCGTTAAATCACCTGGTGCCGTTGCTGCTGACTTTACAAAGACAGGACTAAAAAACAACATAGACATCATTAGTATCCCTACAAACAATATTGTGTATAAATCCCTTTTTCCCATGCCTTACCTCCTTTAAATTTTTTAAGTAATTGTATCATGATGCTGTGAAATTAATCAATGCTCCGACCATGTATTACCTTTTTAATCTGAAACTAATCGTGCTCTTTCAATAAACAGCCGCATTTTCTCATGGTCTTTTTTGCCTTTTTTTTCCTCCACGCCGGAACTTACATCAATCGCATAGGGATTAACCCATGTGACAGCCTCTTCAATGTTTTGCGGGGTAAGGCCGCCGGAAAGAATTATTTTCCCAAATTCCCTGGCATCCCGCGCTATGTCCCAGTTAAACACTGTGCCGCTGCCGCCATAGACTTCCTTTGTATATGTATCCAATAAAAAAGCATCTGCCTCATATGTCTTGAGTGTGTCAAGGTCTGTGAAGTTCCTTACTCTAAAGGCTTTTATGACCCTCTTTACATGGCGCTTCAGAGTGTTGCATAGTTGTGGTGTTTCATCTCCGTGAAGTTGTATAACATCAAGACTTGCTTGCTCATATATTCTCAGGATTTTATCCATGTCCTCATTAACAAATACACCCACTGTCAACACAAAAGGTGGAAGCTGTTCTATGATTTCTCTTGCCATGGCGATTGTCACAGCTCTTGGACTTTTTTCATAAAAAACAAAGCCAAGAGCATCAGCGCCTAATTTACAGGCTAAAAGAGCGTCTTGAAGATTTGTTATGCCGCATATTTTAATCTTTAATGCCATGGTGTGACTCCCTTTTAAAAGTTCCGCTCTTACCCCCTCGTTTCTCAACCAGCAACACGTCTGAGATAACCATATCTTTATCCACAGCTTTACACATATCATATACGGTAAGGGCGGCGACTGCCACTGCAGTGAGTGCTTCCATCTCAACACCGGTTTGCCCTGAGGTTTTCACCTCTGCAAAAATTTGTACTTCAGACTTAGCCTGATTTACATTAAACTCAATACTTACACCGGTTATCATCAATGGATGACACAGAGGTATAAGATGAGGAGTTTGCTTTGAGGCCATAATTCCCGCCAGACGTGATACTGCAAACACATCACCCTTTGCCAACTCTTTATTTACAATAAGGTTTAGTGTTTCATGTCTCATCTTGAGGGTTGCACTTGCAAGGGCAAAACGGCCGGTAACTACCTTCTCGGTTACATCAACCATACGGGCAGCTCCGTTTTCATCAAAATGGGTTAAATCACTCATGGCTGCCACTGCCGTGTAACGACAAAATCCCGCATAGTTGCTCTTTTAACTCCTCGATACAGCCTGCACGGATTTTATCAACGCAATCCTTGCCACCGGCACTGCTTAAGAGCTGCCGCCTCAGAGCAGAGTCTGACACTGTAGTAAGAGTCTTGTGTCTGAATTCTTTCAAAAATTCCAGATAAGCGGCAAAATCCTCAGAGTATAAGGTTTGAACCTCTTCCTTGACGGTTTTGGCAAGAGCAGGACTTATGCCCTGTGTTGATATGGCAAATGTTAAAGCACCGCGATTAACCGTGGAGGGTACTATAAAATTACCGTATTCTTTATCACCTCCTGCTACATTTATCAGACCATTAAAGTTCTCGCAGAGCCTGTTGTTTAAACTTATGTCATCTGTTGCAGCAATCACTAAGAATGCCTCCGTGAGGTCCCCCTCTTTATATAACCGGGGTATATGATTGATTTTACCTTCTGCCCTGAGTAATTCTAAAACAGGCGTCAGAGCCGGGCTTATAACGGTAACATCCGCTCCAGCCTCTGTAAGTGTTATCACCTTCCTCTGCCCAACATCGCCGCCGCCTAAAACAATACATTTTTTCCCTTTTACTGAAACGAAAATCGGATAGAAATCCACTTTACTTTAGCTTGGCGAGTCTGGCCCTTGCGTCTTTAATAATTTTCTTGTCTGTAGAGGTATCTATTGTTTTTTGAAAATACTCTTTAGCCAACGGTGTATTTTTAAGTCCCTCGTATGACAATGCTAAATTGTAATACAGGGTTGACTTATTGGTAAAATCAGGGTATTTTTGAAGCACAATATTAAAACGTTCCAAAGCCGCATGGAATGATTCTTTCTCAAGGTAAAAAGAACCAACATAAAACTCGTGTTCTGCCAGGATGTTTTTACATTTTTGAATTCTCAGGGCGATTATTTCGCGGTAGGGATTCCGTGGAAACATTTCCGATAATTTGTTGAACTCTTTTATAGCATTGTCGGCAGCCCTGAATCCTCTGTCCGGTCCCTCTATCTGATTAAACGTGAGGGTTGCTATCATGTACTGTGCGTAGGGGGCATTCTTATTATCGGGGTAAAGGCGCAGGAATTTCCTGTATTCTGTTATTGCAAGCTCTACTTCAGCTTCTTTTGAGTATGATTCAGCTATCTTTAACTGGGCTGCAGGTGCATAATCTGTTGCACTGTCACGATTGGTTATCTCTGTGAGAAGTATCCTTCCCTCCTCGTAATCCTTATCCTCAATTAGCGCGAGAGCCTTGGCGTAGGTTTCCTTTGGCTCCGTGTATGTTGGCTTGACCTCTTTCTTTGAACAGGACAGCACAAATAACACCGCTAATATGAATACTATCGTTGTCTTCATTTTCAACACCTGTATATTTAATATTTTATTGGACAGTTTAGTCAACTGTTTTTTTCATTATTCATCCTGAAAATCCGTTATTATTTTTTATTTCTGTTGCAAACCTGTTGAGACACAACAAATTAATAGCTTCTCATACCAAGTAGCCTTCAATCGTCTAACTTCGTTGGCATCGTCACAAGCTCCGGGGCGTAGTCTCCTAAAGGGGAATCAGGGGAGGTGTCGCTTGTTCCCGGCCGCCTGTGTTTACTTCTGAATTAAAATTGGAATTAGCAGTTTGAGATGACGGAAAAGAGTGAGGCGCCCCGCAGTAGTGGGCAGCGCCTTTTACTTAAATTCCTTTTCTGTAAAAAAACTTAAAATGTTAAATTCATATCTGCTTTTATAACTATTTCTTTGTAATACGTAGCAGGGTCGGCAAGTTCCACACCTTCTACAAAATCATCTTTTTTCATTCCAAATAAAGGGACATTCAAAGGACATGCTAACATTTTAGCACCTTCCATGTTTAACATGACAAGTAGATCCTCAACAGACGGCAGATTCATTTCCTCCATTCTTTCCATTACAGCATCAGCTATATCTTTGGGTTGATCGGTAAGACACCTAAGATCATTTACCTTGTCCTTATGGATTGCATTAACACCGCGTGAACCAAAAAAAATCGTTACCCTTGAGCCTTCCCTCAAAAGACTCAAAGCTGTCATTAGTGCGTTATAGACCTGGCACAACTCGTCGTGAAAACACATAATAGATGCATTCTTAATAATCTTTTCCATTGCTACCTCCTTCGGTTAAAATTCGTATCTTAACTGAACATACACGTTATCATTTTTATCAAACTGGCCGAACTGAGTCCACTTCTTTTGGCCGCCAAAGACATTTGCTCCTACCGCCGCCCATATATGATCTGTAAAGTTATACTTTATCTCAGGATTAATTAAATAATCGTTGTCTGAGATTCCCCAAAAAGAAAAAAACGAAAGTCTTAACGTTTGATGCAAGAGAATTTGTGTAAGTCTGACGGATATCAGGTTTTTTAGTTGCTTTTCCTTAGGATAACCTTCCACAAGGGTTTTCTCGTATTCTGAGTAATCATTCATATATTCACAATAATACTGCAAACCTGCCGTGAAATCCTCCCAGAGCTGCTTTTGATAACCTGCTAAAAATTTTGTCTGCGAATTAGGCGTCATTAGATCAGTCCCTCCCCTGTCGTCCACTGAGTCATAGTAACCTGCCTCAAAACTTAAAATACCATCCAACCCCATCGTCTGTAAACTCATCCCATATGTCGTAAGTCGGGGATAAATTAGAGTCATTTGGTTGTCGGATGACAAAGATGGTTGTCTGTAAAAACCATGGTAATAGTATAACGATATATCTGTGCCTGAGATATTTTTGTAAAGTCTGAAAGCTAATTCCGTGTTTTTAAGTGATATCACAGGCTTTTCCTCATCTCTTTTTACCGAATCATACATCTGGAACCGTTCAGGGTCAGGGTAACTGTTTGGCTCAAAAAAAGGTATGACCACAACATCAAGAGAAGCAAAATCGGGATATAGTCCAATTTTTACACCATCAATACCCTTTTTCATATACTCCATAGGATACCCGGAAAAAAAGGCGTTGTAGTTTTTAGGAAAAACATCGTTAATGAAAATAAGATCGCCAACTCCCCATGTTATTATCTGTCTGCCCACTCTTGAATCCCAGTGCTGAGTAACATAGTCAAAGTAGAGCTCTCTTACATCAATATCTCCTTTTTTAACAACATTATCGAGGTATGTGTCTGTTTTGATAAAGAACTTAAACGGCTCTTTTTTTACGGCTAATTTTAATTGAAATCTCTCATCGGCCAACTTGAAATCGCCGCCGTCAGGATTTGCATTCAGGCCGCCGGAGTAATTACCCTGAAAAAACCCGTTAACAGAGATATCCGATGCGGCAACATTTTTGGACAACAACAAAATGTTTATAAAGGCTAAACAATATAAACACCATGTAAGTTTCAACTTATAACGATTTGTGCCAACCATTTTCTATCTCCTACGGTATCATTTATTCAATCAACTTCTGAGGAGGCTGTTTGAGGTAACGCTCAGAAAACAAATTATCCTCAATGCCGATATTGTAATTGGTTTTTGTAAGGACGACCTCTGTTTTGTGTCCGCTTGAGAGGTTTTTCATTGTTCTTTTTATAACGGTTGGAAAGCCGTCTATGATTTTAATTTCATCTGCCGTATAGATTTTATAAAGTTCCCCTTTTCTATCAAAATACTCCTCCTTCAGAGGGACAAATGTGTCCTTGTCTATGTATGAAAGTTTGTAACTATAATCTCCGCCTGGGAATCTGGGAGTACTTTTGATAACAAAACAATCTCTGTTTTCATTTCCTATCGGCAAGGTTCTGCCGGCTTCTTTGATTTCGTGCGTATCGTCTTCAACATCCCTCCCTGAAATATCCTCATACGTGAAATCTGAACCGGCAAAACTTGAATGTTTATCCTGAGCCGAAATTCTCTTTACCATGTTTACCGCCGGTATAAACAGCCACCTGTCATCATCCTTTGCAGGATACTTGTAAACCATAAAAGTCATATCTTTAACATCAGCCGGTTGAAAGAAATACATAAAAATTTTCTGTTGACCGCCCGTATCTCCATAGTTTTTTCTTATCATCGTTAGTTCCCTTATTCTTCCCTGGCCGCTGCCGCCGATTAATTTCATAGAAACCCTTGTTTTAAAATCCTGCCCCTTATAGAAGAAAACAGCCTGTGATTCCTTTACTATTTCCTCAGGTGTAAGCGCAAATACATCTAATGGTAAAATAATTATAAGAAGAATAATGAGTTTTTTTATCATCTCCGACCTCCGTATTATTTATATTTGTACATCATTAGCTTTTTTTCTTTCCAGAAAAAATAATCCTCCTAAAAAGAATAAGACAAGAATTTCTAACAGAACTATACCGGTAAAATATTCTACTCCGACCTGTTGGTAAATGGTAAGCTCTCTGGGTTCATCAAACCGTAAACCCAAACCACCCATTACCGGTAGAATTTTCTCTGCAATACAAGAGGCAATTAATACTCCCAATATCCCCAAAAGAGCTAAGTATTTTCCTGTTCCGGCTCGTCCCACACACGTACCAGGGCACATGCCAAGCAGGCCCATGCCTATACCGAAAATACCACCGCCTATGACATGAGAGAGCCCCCAGTATGGCCTGATTCCTACTTCTACATTAACTCCAAATAGTTTAAACAGGATGATACCGAACACAACCGTTGCCAGAGCTGTCATCATAAATCCGTATAGGCGGAAGTCCTTAAGAAGTAAAGCGCCAACTACCACCGAGTACCTCAAAGCCCCTGCCTTCCACAGCGCAAGGCCAAACAAAAAACCTATTATTAAACCGGAAACCATATCCATTTATCATTTCCTCCCTTTAATCGTCATTATATGACAGATTGCCTACTTTCTTATCTTTGCCTAAGTAAAGCAGGTTTGCTGTCAGTATTGCAGCGCCAAAAAAGGAGACGCTTGTTACAATGCTGCCTACAGACAGTGTGGGTACTCCCGTAAGAAATGCTCCTGTAGTGCATCCTCCGCCAATGTTGGCCCCAACGCCTAATAAAACACCTCCGCCAAAAACAACCACACCTCGTTTCCATACACTGCGGCTAAAGGCCCTGCCCCATAGTGCCGTTACCCCGTGCAGCCGAAAGGTATCGGAGAGCTTCGATGCTGCAAAAGCCCCCAGCATTATGCCGCCAAGCATTGAAACCATCCACGTATCGCTGCCCCTGATCTCTCCGATAAATGATGTACCCGCTAAGTAATCAGGGTTAACAATATTAACTATCTTTCTCACAAGTGCTACAAATGCTCCAGCTATAGCAAGGTTTTTAGAAAGCGTCATGGCAGCTAAAATAGAAACTCCGGCTAAAATCCCTGCCATTGACCAGTGCCATTGGCTTTTCAATATCTTTTTCACTTTACCCTCCCTCTACCGAAATAACCATTTTCTTAATAAAATGATAAGAGCCGGCAGATAAATAATTGTTAATACACAACTTAAACTCATCATGCTTACAATAAAAACTCCCACGGTAACATAAGGCGTAAGGGGTGCAAATATCATAACGGAAAAAGCTGCGGCAAAGAGCACTGCGTTGCGAAGTATCCCTTTACCAGGTCTTGAGGCGCTCCAGAGCAAAGAATCGGTTAAAATCTCCTTAGTATAATCTTTTTCGGCGCTGGAAATTTGCATTTCAGCCAACCTCTGTCTGAACCGGCTAATGAAATGGATGGCAAAATCTACCGCCATGCCAAGACTTAAACAACTCATCACAGAAATCGGCATATCAAAGTCTTTACCAATAAAGCCTAAAACTCCATATATAAAAGTGATTGTAAAAAGCAGAGGAATATATCCGATTATTGCCCATTTTATGGAGCGAAAGTTAAAGGCAAGAATCACCAAAACGGCTATTAAGGCTAAAATAAATCCTTTAACCATATCCCAGAGCACCTCATTATTCCAGATGAGATTAAAATAAGCGATGCCTGCCGGCCTGAACTCCAAAGATATTGGATTGGCCTTTTTGTACTCATCTACCGCCCTTATAACATCACTCATTGCCTGTGCATCCCAGGTTTTTAGCTGTACCCATATGTTGGCTCTTCTAAAGGGATAGTCAACGACATTGTTAAGATCAGATGGTTTTGCCGACATGCTAAACAAAAACAAATACTGCCCAATTGTCGCCTTTGTATTGGGTACTGAGTTATATACAGGGTTATCATCATGAAGTACCCGGTTAATTGTTTTTACATAATCAACGACAGAACTTGTTTTACCAACAACAGAGAGCTTTTCCATGTGCCTTTGCAGACCTTCCATGTAGCGCATTACCTCCGGATTTTTAATGAAATCGTCCTCCTTTGATTCGGCCACAATATATCCTAATGATGTGCCTCCGAGCGATTTATTAATTATCGTATCGGCGGTACGAACATCGCTGGTTTTCTTAAACCATTCCACCATGTTGTTGTTAACACGTATCTTCGTTATCCCTATAATGGCTACTAACAGAAGTATCAACCCCACAGCAACTGTACTCTTTGCCTCACCGGCACCAAAACTTGCCAGAGCCCTCAGAAATTGAGAAGTACCACTGACTGCTATGTCTTCTTTCTTTGATGCCTCCTCTATGTGTTGTTCTTTTACAAAGGTAAACATGGCAGGGATAAAACTGAAACTGAGTACCCTTAAGAGAACCGTACCTAAAACCAAAACACCACCAAAAATTTTTACAGGAATAATATTCATAAATAGAAGTACGCCAAATCCAGCTGCTGTTGCTAATGCAGTATATTTAACCGGTTGAGCTACAGCCTGCATAGTTTCAAGTATTGCAGCCTTTTTGTCTTTCTTTTCTTTGTAGCGGAAATAAAATTCATTAAAGATATGGATACTGTCAGTGGCAACCGCCATTAAAAATACAGGAGCCATTGAACTCATAATATGGATAGGAAATCCGAGAGCTATCAAAGCTCCCATGCTCCACACAATTGTAATCATCGCATCCATCATCAGCGTGGCTGAGAGAAAAAAGTCCCTAAACATGAGATATCTCAAAGTAAACATAAGCATTCCTGCAATGGGAGCAAAAATTGCCATTAGTTTAAACATCTCTACACCAAAGGTGTCTCTTACAACAGGGTCACCGGCTACATAGTATTTTTCCGGGCCGCCTTCCAGTTTAACTATCTCTCTGAGCTTATCAGCTATCTCTTTTCCATTTGCTCCTTTCTCAAGGGGTATATATATGGCAGTGGCCTTTTCATCCTTTGATACAATGCGGTTAATAAAGACAGGGTTTTCAAATAGACTCTTTCTGATAGAAGCTATCTCCGGTTCGGTTTTTGGAATATCCACCATTAAAGGAGCGACTTTTAAAATACCTTTGTCTGCCGTCACATTGGTAATAGTTGAGAGACTGTTGACATCCCTTGCCGCAACTCCTTTAGTTTTGACTATTTCGTCGCTTATCCTATAGATTTTTCCAAGACTTTCTTTGTTTAAGATACCGTTTTCATTTACTACCCCCAGGACAATCATATCCTCGTAAAGGCCAAATGTTTTATCTACCTCAGTATTCCACATCCTGACGTCAGATGTTGCAGGGAGCATATGTTTTGGATTGGTGTCGGTTTTTATTTTAGGAAACTGTGTAATAAAGGCTATAGTAATGAGTAACGTCAGGGTAACAACTATTTTGGGATGTTTAACAGAGAACTCGACAAGAAACAGTTTTTTCATACAATGCCTCCATAATAGAAGATAACTAATATATGCTATTATTAATATATTCGAATGTTTGAATATTGTCAAGTGTTTTTTTGAGATAATAATTTGAGCAATTTTTTTTGTTCTTTTGATTGGGTTAGTAAGCCGGCATAGTTTCTGCGTTGGATTTCCGGTCCGTATTTACATCTGTATGTTCTATTTTGTATAATAAAATCAGCAGAGGCGTATTCTATGATTGTTAACCCGCTTATATAAGGTAAGGAGGAAAACATTATGGACGCTAAAACTATTTGCCCGGAGTGTAAGGGAAAAACGGTAATTGCCGGCGAAACCGTCTGCAATATGGAGTGGAGAGCTAATAAATCTGACGACGCACTGGAGGATTGCATAACCGAACCCGAAAAGGAATGCCCAACGTGCCATGGTACAGGATTTGCTTTATGTGCTTAACTATTTATGCCTGATGAAGGCTCCTCATCTTTCGATATTATACATCGAAAGATGAGGTATCATGTAAGAGCAGGCAATTAACGTTGAACGTATTTGTCAGTGGCGGTTGTCAGGCTTTTTTATAATCATTGAAAAAAGGATGGTCATCCCACCACGCTTTCATCCTCATCTCATAAAGAAAATATGCAAAGTGCTCCGGATGCTGCCTGACGTATTTGGTTAAAACAATCAGATACTTATCCAGCAGGGTCTCCGGAGTGTCTTCTTTTGAAATATTTATGGAAGGCTCCGCCACCATTTCGGCCACACCATCCTTTTTGTCAACGAGGAACACCGGCAAGAGTGCCGCCCCTGTTTTAATGGCAAGTTTGAAGGGAGATATATTAAAGTTGGCTCTACGGCCTAAAAATCCGGCCTCACACCACTTTCTGCCGCCACGCCCGGTTGCAGGAAACAGTATGACCTCATTTCTCTGCAAAGAGAGCATTATTTCCCTCATAGACATGTTCCTCAGACCGTACTTGTCTTCAAGGGGAATACCGGCGTTTATAAAAGTCACCGGCATAAGTTTTTCAACGGCATGAAACTTGGCATTATTAGCGTACCAGACAAAGCCCCTTCTTGCCACAGTCGGCGGCTCCCCCTGAATGGCTACCTGGCTTACCTTATATCCCCTGTACCCAAGCGCAGGCATTATCAGCATAAAGGGGCCGAAATGCGGATTTAATAGTATAGCCCCTTTGTTTTTTGTTAGTGCCTCTTCAAGGTGTACTAACCCTGTTGCCGTAATATAGGTTTCAACATTGCCGCTGTTGATTTTCCTTAAGTAGCAGAGTTTTGCCCATGAGTTTAGCTGCGTTTGAAATGCAATATGTAATATTTCACGTAAGTTTTCAGTGCCGTCTATTAATCCCGATTTATAAAGCTCCTCAAGCGTAACTAGCTTGCGTTTCCTGCTTGAGGCCATTTGCAACCTTGCTAAAAAAGACATTATCGTATTTATAACAAACGGAGGCAGTTCAGAGAAAACAACTCTCAGATACTTCCAGTAAAGCCACTTTAAAAAACCAGCAGGATTTAAATAACCTTTTAGTGTTTGCACAATACCCATTTCGTAATATTTTATAACAAAAATTAAACCAAATTGCAATGAAAAAATAATTTATATGCAGAAAAAACTGTTTTACGTACACATAGGGATTGACAGCAAGAGATGTGTAGATATAGCATATAGGTGAGAAAATAGCACGAGAAAGGAAATAGCGAATAATGAAAGTCCATGTTATGCAGCCCTTTAAGGAATTTGTAAAGTATCCGCCCAATATTCCTGATCTGGGGCTAGGCTATATAGTGTCGGCATTAAAAAAACACGGCCATGACGTCACAATCATGGACTGGAATATGAATCTGACAGTCTCCGGCTTTAAGAAATGGTTAGTTGATAACGCTCCGCAGTGTGTGGGGGTTAAGCTGTTTACCAAAGATGTGGGGGCAGCGAAGGAAACAGTTAAAATCGTGAGGGAAACACTGCCGGAGGCTTTTATTGTTATAGGGGGACCGCATCCGTCAAGCACAGAGCCCGGTGAGCTTATGAGTGATTTCAGCATCTGTGACTATGCAATAAAGGGTGAAGCTGAACAGAGTTTTCCCCTCCTGCTTAGTGCCATTAACGGCAAAAGCAGACATGTCGGATTAGAACATGCTGTTGCCTCTGCCATACCCGGCCTCACATGGCGCAGCAACACCGGTGTATGTGCTAATCCTATTTCCCTTCACACCGGACTGGACGACATTGATTTCCCTGACTGGGATATGATAAATCCCATGAACTACTTTGCCACCATACACGGCTCCGACAAGTCAGTGGGCGTGCCGGCTCCTGTCATAACCACACGGGGCTGCACCGGAAAGTGTTCCTTTTGTGACGTCCACAATATAAGCGGCAGAAAAATCCGCTTCAGATCCCCTGAAAATGTCTTTAAAGAGCTGTGCTTCCTGTATGACAACTATAACGTCAGAAGCTTTATGTTTCAGGACAACAGCTTTACATCAATTAAGAATAACCTTGTAAAGCTCTGTCAACTTATGGTTGATTCAGACATGAAGGTTGAGTGGGACTGTGTTAGTTACGAACGTCTTGACAATCTGACCCCTGAGGTACTCTCCCTTATGTATAAGTCCGGCTGCAGGATGATCCACCTGGGCATAGAGTCCGGCTCTGAACAGACCCGTAAGGTTATGAACAAGCACGGCTCACTTGAAATGATAAACGAAAAGATCAGGCTTATAGCTGAAAGCGGCATAGAGCCTTTTGCGTGGTTTATTCTGGGTTTTCCCGGTGAGTCAAGGGCTCAGATGCAACAGACCATAAAGTTTGCCTTTTCCGCTGGAACCCCTTTGGTTAAATTCAATCTGTGCTTTCCTTTGCCGGGTACCGATGTGTATTATTACATAAAGAATAAGTACAAATTTGACACAATAGACTGGGGTAACTTTGATATATACAAATCACCTTATCCTGTAAGTGAGCTAACCTCAAAGCAGTTAACCAGGCTGTATCAAATAGTAAGATGGCGGTCACTGGCAGGCCGGGGATTAAGGGAATTAAAAAATAAAATTTTTGGTAAAAAGAACATGGCATAAATCAGCAAAAATTACTCAATGAAAACTAATCACAACATGGAGGATATATACAATGAACACAAAACAGCCACAGATTGTAATGATAATGTTTTTGTGCATTGCTGCTGCTATGTCAATTGTGTTTGGCTGCACGCCGGAGCCTGCTGTGTCACCGCCTAAAGAGCCGCCGAAAGCAGCCGGCAGTCCTGTCAATATTGAGGAAATTGTAAAGCAGGTAAAAACCGCCCCCACAGATAAGTCAAATATTAGTCAACGGATGGAAGCTCTGAATCTTTGGGCAAAAAGCATGATGGTCAGCGGAGTAAATATTGACGGTGTGCTGCCTCCGGAGCGTGGAAGAAAACTTGAGGCACTCGCAAATGAAAACTCCTCAGAGGCTTATAAAATGCTTGATGCTATATATGCCGATGTTGAAAAGTTTATTAACCAGGGGGCTAAACCTCAAACACAATACCCTGTATCGGCGCAGAGCTACTCTGATTCATCAAGTACGACAAGCGCATTACCTTCCGCTGCACCGGCTCCTCAGTATGCAAATAATCCGCAACCGGCGCAGCCCGTCATGCCCCCTGCAGAAGGCATTACCGGGCTATTGGCACAGAGCAAGAAACAGAGCACCACACCGGCAAATCTTAACGACCGGGTAGTTATCCTGCAACGCTGGGCACAAGCCATGGTGGCAAAACGTGCTAATATAGATTCGGTGTTTCCACGTGAAAAATCTATACAACTGGACGAACTAAGCAGAAGGGACCCTGCGGAGGCCGCAAAATTTCTTGATTCCATACTGAAAGACCTTGACAAGTTTTTAGCAACACACCCGGAGCTTACCGGCCTGAGGCCACCACCCGGTGGCACACACTTTCCACCGGGCTGAAAATAAAAAAACTCAGTCCGGCTACACTTTTTGCCGTGAATTTCTTTGAACGAGGTGTTTGTAATATAAAAAAACAGGGAGCTGACTCATGGCTGATAACTCATGGATTGATGCAACATTGACGCTTAGTCCGGATATGGTGGTATGGAGAGGAGATCCACCTTTTAGCATTCGGAAAAAAATGAGTATGGATATAGACAATATGAATCTTTCAGAAGTTACCATGAGTGTTCATGCCGGGACACACATGGACAGTCCGCTTCATTTTATAAAAGACGGCCTCTCAATAGATGCGATGCCGGTTGAGGCAACAGTGGGCCCGGCAAGAGTTATTTGCATCAAGGACAGGGAATCCATTAAGCCTGAGGAGCTCAAAAAACATAACTTAAAAGAAGGACAGAGGATTCTCTTTAAAACGATTAACTCTACCGAGCATCTAAAGAAGCCGCAATTTTATGAAAACTACGTCTATCTGACTGAAGAGGGCGCCGATTACCTTCTCTGCAGCAAAGTAAGCGTTGTCGGAATTGATTATTACTCAATTGCACAGTGCGGTAAATCTGCACCTGTCCACAAGATGCTGCTTAGCGCAGGTATCTGGATAATCGAAAGCCTTGATTTATCTAAAACCACAGAAGGTAACTACGACCTCATATGTCTTCCACTTAAAATATCAGGCAGCGACGGCTCCCCTGTAAGAGCAATTATGAGAAAGTTGTAGGAAAGGGACTCAACAGGTGTGATGATTATAGTAAAATGAAAAAGTCTGTTCCCAGGGTGGGGAATAAACCCGGCTCTTGACAATTCACAGAACACTGGTATGATAAAATCCATCGGCATGGGACCTGTTTAGGCTCAGGCTTTGCTTAACAAAATGGGGTCAAGGGGGTCGGGGATTCTATGTACTTCCTTTACAGGAGAGGCAATGAGGTTTGTGCATACGTCTGACTGGCATCTGGGCAGGTTTTTCTTTGGGCTGCACCTGACAGACGATCAGGAGTATCTACTTAAGGAGCAATTACTGCCTGTAGTGAAAGACACAAAACCAGATGTGCTTTTGATCTCAGGTGATGTCTATGACCGCGGCATACCACCTGTTGAGGCTATTACACTCTTAGACGAGGTACTCTGCAAAATCATATCAGAGCTGAAAGTGCCGGTAATTATCATAGCAGGAAACCATGACAACGGACAGCGTATGGCTTTTGGCTCACGGTTTTTATCGGAGCAGAAATTATTTGTCTTTGGAACATTCAACCCTAATATTGACTCTGTAACTATATCGGATACTTACGGCCCCGTAAACATTTACGCACTGCCATACACCGAGCCTGTTACTGTAAGGGAGGCTCTTGATAATAACAACATTGTAAGCCACAACACCGCCATGTCCTCGGTAGTGGATATTATAAAAAAACACTCAGCTGCAAACAGGACAATTGTAATAGCACACGCCTTTACAACAGGAGGGCTAACCAGTGAGTCGGAACGCCCCCTGTGCTCATCAGCGGGCGGCCTTGATACCATTGATGCAGCCCTGTTTAACAGTTTTAACTACACAGCCCTGGGGCATCTCCATAGGGCTCAGACCGTTGGCAGTGATACTGTCAGATACAGCGGCTCTCTGATGAAATATTCCTTCTCTGAATCAAAGCATGTAAAATCGCTGGAAGTTGTGGATATGGACAGAGACGGCATCTGTAAGACAGAGCGTATTACGCTTACGCCAAAAAGAGATATCAGACAAATCACAGGCTTTATTGATAACCTGCTTAAGGATGGAAACCGCTCGGATGACTATCTTGAGGTCACACTGCTTGATGAGGGAGCGCTGTTAAATCCTATGGATAAACTAAGACAGATATACCCTAACGTGCTTAAAATCGAGCGTCCGATGCTTGTCAGGGCCGATATAAAATTCTCTTCAAATAACCGTGACCACACTAAATCCGAGCTCTTTAGCAGTTTCTTTAAAGAGGTGGAAGGCAGAGAGCTGAGCACTGAGCAGCAAAGGGTATTTAACGAAATTTTGGAGACGGTAACGAGGGCGGAAAACCTTTGAAACTGCTGAAATTAACAATAGAGGGTTTCGGCCCGTATGTGAACAAGCAGGAGATAGATTTTACAGTATTGGGACAGAGGACACTGTTTCTGATTCACGGCAACACGGGCTCGGGGAAGTCAACCATACTGGATGCTATATGCTTTGCCCTCTACGGTGAGACCTCCGGCAATGAAAGAACCGGCACCCAGATGAGAAGTAATTTTGCCGGCAGTAGTACCCCTACCGAGGTAACGTTTGAATTTAGCGTGGGCGGCAACTGCTACCGCATAACCAGAAGTCCTGTCCATGAAGGCAAAAAAGCACCGGCGGCGGCGCTTTGGAATACCACAGAGACGGCCAATCACAAGTTGATAGCAAATAAAAAGACACAGGCCGACGAAAAAATCATAGAACTGCTCGGACTCAATGTTGAAACATTCCGGCAGGTGGTAGTGCTCCCTCAGGGCAGGTTCAGAGAGCTTCTTATGGCCCCTGTAAAAGAACGTCAGAGAATTCTTGAGGTTTTATTTAAGACCGGGGAGTTCAGAATAATAGAAGAAGCTCTGAAGGAGGCCTCAAAAGACTTAAAAACTAAGATTGAGCACGCTCTTATTAAAAAGAAGGAAATTCTTAACGAAAGTGATTCGTCCTCACTTGATGAGCTGGGTTTTAAACACTATGAGTACGGATTGTGTATATCTAAAAAGGAAGCAATAGTCTATGAATTAAAAGACAGGGCGGAGGGGGCAAGGAATTCCCTGGAAAGGGTCAGAAGAGACAATGAAAAACTTCAGGAACAGGCAAATGCTGAGGCAGCCCTAAGAAAACTTCAATCCCGCAGTGATGAGCTTGATTTAAAACAAGCTAAGCTGATAAGGGCCCGCAAGGCGCTTCCACTTTCCGAGGTGGAAAAATCCCTGAGTGCAGGCACTGAAGACTCAGAGCGGGCAGTTAAGGAACACGATGTGGCGGTAAGTGAACTTGAAACTGCCGGTATAATTAAGAAAACCGCTGCTGAGTCTCTGCAAGCGGAGCTGGCACGGGAAAGTGAAAGACTGAAGGCTCAGGAGACGCTTTCTCTGCTAACCGGTCTGAGTGTTAAGGTAAAAGAATTAGAGAGCACAAAGGCGGAAATCACTCTCTTTGAAAACACCCGCAAGCAACTCCTGGAAAAAATAGCAACCGCAGGGGTACGATATGAAAACCTTAAAAAAGAAATCACAGAGCGCCAAGATGAAATGTTAACTGTCTCAGTTGCGGCATCTCAGAAAGAACACTTAGAACGAGAGCTTAAAAGTCTTCAGCAGAAGCACGGCTGGAGCATACAGTCAGATGAATTAAAAAAAGAACTTATTGCAGCTCAGAGTAAATTAGCACAAACCCGTGAAGCCTTCCAATCTCTGCAATTACGCCTGAAACAGGAAAAGGAAAAACTGGATGAACTTAACGGACTCTGGAGCGAGGGTCAGGCGGCATTTCTTGCAAGCACTTTGGTTGCCGGAAATCCGTGTCCGGTTTGCGGCTCTACAGAGCATCCGTTGCCGGCTGCCGGGGCGGAAACTATCCCGACTGAGGTAAGATTAAAAACACAAAAGCAGGCGGTTGAAAAACTCCAACAGGAAAAAAGCATGATGCTAAAGGAACAGGCCGATATAGAGAGTGCTATAGCCGTGCTTAGCGCTAACATCGAATCCATCAGGGGTGCTCTTTTGGACTTTGCAGACAAAGACATCGCCGCCGCTGTTAAGGAAACTCAGGAGAGACTTCGTAGAGCCACAGAGGCACAAGCAGAACTGGAAGCCCTACGGAAAGCCACGGATAACTCAGAGGTTGAAAGGCTGCAAGAGGAACTTCAGAGAGATGATGAACTACTTAAAGCTGCCATAGAGAATGAATCAAAGGCAAGGTCTAAGGCGGAGGTCATTGAAAAGGACGTAAGTGAGGAGCTTCGCACGGAGACGGCGTTGCTAAAGGCCATAGAGTATGCTCAAGGCCTTGTATCAGAGCTTAAGAAACTCATGGAAAAAGCCCGTGCAGATGAGAGCGCCGCAACCGCTGATTTTGCAGCAAAGGCTGAATCACTAAAGATGAAGAATGAGAACCTGCAACTTAGTTTACAGAGGAAAGAGCAACTGCAGCGGCTGTTTCAGAGCAAACTAAAGGAAGCAGGATTTGAGGATGCAGTGGAGTTTCAAAACTCAAAAATGACTCTTCCTGATATTGAAAATCTGGAGACTGAAGTCAGTGAATTCTCTGCATCTGTTTCAGCTGCATCAGAGCGGTTGAAACGGGCTCAAGAGGCCGCCGCCGGACTGACGCCCTCAGAGCTTAAAACATTTGAGGAAGCGTATAACTTTGCAACAACAGAATATGATGAGCAACTGAAAACCTTGTTTGAGTTGAAAAACACACACAGCAATATCGGCAATTATATTCAACGGCTGCAAAAGATTGAAAAAGAAATCACGGCACTTGAAAAAACATACAGCACTCTGGGCTATATAGCTGATGTGGCAAACGGTAAGAACCCTTACAACTTAACATTTCAGAGGTTTGTGTTGGCATCGGTACTAGATGATTGCTTACTGGTGGCCTCTAAGAGACTACAGCTGATGAGCAGGGGACGGTACACTTTAGAGCGTAGTGTTTCAACCAAAAGCGGACGTACCGCCGGGGGGCTTGACCTTGAGGTGTATGATTCCTACACGGGAATAAGCCGGCAGGTGTCCACTCTTTCGGGGGGTGAGAGTTTTCTTGCCTCGTTATCGCTTGCCCTGGGACTCTCTGATGTTGTACAGTCGTATGCCGGAGGCATTCATCTTGAGACGATTTTTGTTGATGAGGGGTTTGGAAACTTAGACCCGGAATCGCTTGACCTTGCCCTCAAAGCACTTATTGATCTGCAGGAGGCCGGAAAACTCGTAGGCATAATATCCCATGTTCCAGATTTAAAAGAGCGAATAGATGCCCGCCTCGAGATTACTTTTAACGGCAAGGGAAGCACAGCACATTTTGTTGTTTAATGACTGCAACTTGGTAGAGTGGGTAAAAGAAAGAATAAACTCCTGTGGCCTTACAAAGGGTAGTCTTCGGTATGCAAAAATGTCAAAATTTGCTTTCGCAAAACTTGACTTCCCCTTTTACCTGTAGGCTACTGTGGTTCAGGCGACAGAGGATACTTCTTACTTTTCTGCTCACTCGATCCTGTAGCTTTTTTTGCTTAACCTCGACATTTCAAAGATGGATATGTATATGATCATTTTGATACTTGTTCGGACATATGGGTTTAAAATCGTATCATCGACAAACCCATCCCTCTATTGATATAATACATTTATGCAGACAATCGAAAGAGATTTAGACTTAACTGAAATAATCAATGGAGAGGAGGTTATGGGTCCAAGTCCGTTTAGGAAGCATCAAAATGTTAGCAGCAATTTAAATGGTATTATATGGAATCATGTAAAAACAAATAGATTAGGAAAGGTTTATTTTTCTCCACTTGATGTAATCTTCGAGGAAGGGTTAAATAGGCTCCAACCAGATATCTTATTTATTAGAAAGGAGAATGTGGATATTGAACAGGACTGGATAAGAGGCGTGCCGGATATGGTTTGCGAGATAGTATCACCAGGCACATTCAGGAAGGATACAGAAGTTAAGAAGGCAATTTATGAAAAATACAGGGTGCCTGAATATTGGATTGTTATACCCGAACTACAAACTGTCGAGATTTTTACCATAGAAAACAATAAGTATAAATTACATTCCATTGCGGAACTTGAAGGTACAGTTACATCTAAAGTGATTGAAGGACTTCAAGTTAATATCAAGGATATTTTCGAGTAATTTCTTCGATAAAAAAACCTTTCCTCACACTTTTTTTGACATCCGCAACCCCTTTTATGATCCGGACGATAGTGCCTGGCCACATAAAGAAATACGAGATATTTTTGAGGTTTTATTAAACCATTCTATTGAAGAGGGAATTCTTTCAGCACAAATTAGTAAAAGGGGTGTAGTCATTAGAGCTAAAAATGAAGGGGGAGTGCAAGAATTACAATTAACTAAAAAATGGGAAGAGTGGGCTGTAACAACAGGAAATACATGGCCGCGTACAACAACTTTACTTAAAAAAATAGCACAATATTGGAGACAAAGTGCAAAAGAGGAAGATATCCGCGCAGAGCAGTCAAGAATTCGATTAAGGTAAACATATTCCCGACTTTATCACATTGAGCGTAGTAGAGAGTAAGAAATGGCAAAAAATAAGGGGGTAGAGATTGGGCGGAAAATGTAGTGCCCTGTTTTTTTTCGCTTTTTCCTTTTATTTCATTATGTTAGCTCTTAAAAGCGTTGAAGTCGGGATAAACATCTGCTGTTGTCGGATTATCAGGGTTTATTACATGACAACCCATTATCGGCTTACGGCCTGTTCTCTTTTTGTCACTCACCGGATGGTGGTGTGTTACATTTTTATCCTTGTTATCCATTATGCCGCCTCCGTGAGTATTCTTTTTACTGTCATTGGATGCCACTTAGCGCCTCATGGCCTGTATCCCTTAGCGGAAAACTCACTACATATAGCCCTTAAACTGAACTCCTTAGCCTTCTGCTCCTTTATAAGCTCAATGGCCTTAGTTTCCTCTCCGTCCTCTATAAGTGTGTTACCGTCCTCTGCTAACGACCAGCCGTATGGTATCTGTCCGGCTCTCTCATGATTCCTCTTTTTCATCTGCAAGGCATCAGATGTCCTCTCACTGATAAGCCCTCTTTCCATTTCTGCAAGCCCTGTTATAATCGTTAAGAAAAACTTACCTGTGGCTGTTGTGGTGTCAATCTTTTCGTTTACACTGTGAAAGGCTACTCCGGTGCTCTTAAAGCTCTCTATGAGCTGTAGAGTGTCCAGTACCGAACAGCTTAGCCTGTCCAGCTTATAAACCACTATGGCTGTATCTGCTTACTTTTAACCAGCAACAGAAGCTCCTGAAGGCCGTCACGTTTGGTGTTCTTAGCGCTCTTGCCGGCATCCTCAAAGATATTAACAAGCGTTAGCCCGTTAAGCTCACAATAAGCCCTGATTTTAGCCTTCTGAGTGTCAAGGCTTATTCCTTCTGTGGCTTGCTCTACTGTGGATACTCGCACATATCCGACAGCTTGTGGTGAGTTTACTGATGTTTGGTGAGGTCTGGTTTGTACTTTCCGTGTTGTCATGTTACACCTCTGTAATATAGACATTTAGGCATAAAATATGCCGAGTGTTGTCTCTGCTTACAGGGCAGCCACCGCCTCACGGTTAGGTGGACACTCGGCTTTACTAATAAATATGCCTCTTAAAACTAAAAAACCACTGATAAGGTCAGCGGGCAACCCTGTAATATAGACGCTTCGAGAATACCACAGTAATGATGAGGATGTCAAGAGGGGTTGACAGAAAATCTATAGCATGATACAATGAATGTATGAGCGTGATAACAATACCAGAGGTCTTAAGAAAGAAGCTCGGCGATGACGGCGCAGAAGCCCTTGTTAAAGTTATTAATGAGTCAGAGACAAATGCCCGCAAGGACTTATCTACTAAAGAAGACATAGCCAAACTCGAAGTTAAAATAGAAACATCCAAGTCTGACATCATCAAGTGGGTAGCCGCAATGCTCGTAGCACAAGCCAGCTTAATGGCTGTTATGTTCCGGTTGTTAGGCCTGCTTAAGTAATCCACCAAGGGTGTCCAGTTTTACCGCCCCCCTTTCATCATCTTCTAATAGGGGTGTTGAGTTTCATCATCCCTTTTCCATTCATCCTTAGTGGGCATTCAAGGGTGGGTATTTTATACCGACCCCTTTCCTCTTATTTTTCCTGTTTCAAACAGGATTAATCCACTCCACAAATATTACACCCCCACTAAAACTCACTGTAACGACCAACAGAGAGCTACTTTGATTTCACAAAGAATCCTCTGTCTTTTGGGTAACAGACAAACCATAAGGCTTATACTCCTGCTCAGAGGGTATTAGTTATATGGATTACAAATACACTAATATATATCAATAATTGATACATTTATACACTTAAAGATATAATACAGTACGGAAATATTACATGTATGTTAGGGGAGGTATATCAAAATTGGATAACACATTGATAAATAACGAAACTGACTTAAAAATGCCTTTAAAATCTTGCAGAAGTAATGAAGCTAACTTGTTACTTGCAAAAGCAGTCTATTTGTCTTCAGACGGCAATTTATCAAAAGCGGTAAAAACTTTAAAAGACAGGTTTCACTTAAAGATTTCAATCCCTGCGTTTTCAGAGTGGGTAAAAAAGCACGGATGGGATAGAAATCTTAAAAGCCATCAGTTCGCTAAGTTTGTAGGTACTGAGGACTTGTTCTGCGAGCTCTACCATGTAAAAAATGAGGCATTAGAGGTATTCAGGAATAAGAAGTCAGCACATGCGGCAACGGCTGTTACAGGCATTTATAATTCATTGATAGATGCCTACTCCAAAACTAAAAAGGCTAAGGTGGAGTCCTTTGAAGGCGTAATGAAAATCTTTGCAGAGTGGTTAATGGCCAAGAAACCGGACGTTGCACCTGCTTTTGAAAGTGTCTTTGAAGAGTTTTTTCTTTACATGACAGAAACATATAGCATTAATAGGCAACGTTAGACTGTGAACCCAAACGCTAATAGGAAACGTGGTAAGGCTACAGAACGTGCTATTGCTTCCCGCATGTCTGGTAAACGGGTAGGGATTTTAGGTGCTGAGGATATATCTCATCTGGTGTTCTCTGTAGAGGTTAAAGCCCGTCAAAAGTTTGTAGCTTCAGAGTGGATGTCTCAGGCCGTCAGGAATGCACCGGATGGTAAGACACCTTTAGTGGTCGTACACCTGAAAGGGCAGCGCCACGATAATGACCTTGGGGTTATACTTATGCGTGATTTTGAGGATTATAACGGACGGCTGCTCAGTGGGCCGCAGCTATAAAATGCGACTTACTGCCACATTGCCACATAGTGCCACTTCTGTTTTTATATGTTGCATGGTATAGACCGGCTTATTTCCTTGCTCTATGCCACATTGCCACTTATTTTGCTGTTTTACAATATTTAATATATTTTCACATCTATGTAGTTAACCAACGCAATTTTGCGTTGGCTACAAATTGAAACCGACTGATTATGTCCCCTTAACTTTTGTCGCTTTTGTCGGTGGTTTTTGCAGTATAGATATTTCTATCTCAGGTGCTCACTTTAAGGAATCGGTAAGGACGTTCGTTTTTTCTGTATTTCAACGTCCTGCTCGTAGAACGGCTTAAATCAAGCCTTCAGGACGAACAGGACAAACAGGACATTAAAACGGGTATATATAGGAATTATTTTATTTCAATAAACGCTACCGGTAGAGTCAATAATTAATAAGTGATTCAAATAATAGATAACTCATTGAATTAAAAGGAAATCATATCCACAACACGGGGAAAATTTGATACAATAGCCACATGAACGGGATAAACCTCAGCAATCGGCAGTTCTTAATACCTTCAGAAGTGGCAAAGGTCTTTAGAGTGTCAAAATCCACTATTTACCGGATGTTGAGGTCCGGTGAGCTACCTGAAACACTCGTGCGTAAAGTTAAGAGGATACCCGTTAAAGCAGTATTGGAAATCTTAGACGGAAAGTGAAGCGTATTTCCATTCTTAGTAAGACATAGCTCTATCAAAAACACCTCACCAGAAACACCACAACTGCCTTGGAGCGGTTATTTTCATTTACATATTACATGTAGTGATGAGGCTTAAAAAGTATATCTGGGGACAGTTATTATGTAAAACAGTGGAAGCTAAGTTACTGATTATAAAGGATTTTATATGGCGGGGTGGACGGGGCTCGAACCCGCGACCTCCGGCGTGACAGGCCGGCGTTCTAACCAGCTGAACTACCACCCCCGCTTTGTACTCAACTCACTTCAAAAGATAATTATGGTAGGCGGAACAGGGCTCGAACCTGTGACCCCAGCCTTGTAAGGGCTGTGCTCTACCAACTGAGCTATCCGCCCGCTTTAATGTGCTCAAGAACGATGTTCATTATCACACAAACGATTTTTTTTGTCAAGATTTTTTTCTTAATTACATAACTATTATCAAACATTGTTTTTATAATTTTTTTATATAATACATATAACTTTAATATTATCTTGCTTAATTTATACACGTTAAGGGGAGGAAGTCATAATGGATATGGCAGATATACTTAAGCTTAAAAATCTCATGGGGGGATACAGAAAAAGCAGAATCCTCTTTACCGCCAACAATCTGAAAATTTTCGATTACCTTAAAAAACCAAAATCTGCAAAAGCACTGGCTGCTAAACTTGACACCAATCTCAGAGCCACCACCATTTTACTTGATGCCTTAACCGCCCTTGAGCTACTTAGAAAAGACGGCCACCGTTATGTAAACATGCCGATAGCTACTCAGTACCTTCTAAGCGCAACTCCCCACTATCAGGGGGATATCATAAGCCACAGCGACACACTGTGGAAAAACTGGAGCGGCCTTGATGAGATTGTCAAAACCGGTAGCCCAAATCGTACAGCTCACAACCACAGCAGCTTTATACGGGCTATGCACAACTTATCCATAATGAAAGTCAAAGAGGTTATTGACTCTGTTGATTTATCCGGTGTAAAGAGCGCTATTGATATCGGAGGCGGGCCTGCCACTTATACCATCGAATTAGCAAAGCGCGGGATTGAAACCACCCTTTTTGACAGGCCCGATACCATCGCCATTGCCAAAGAGTACATAAAGAAGTCACGGCTTAAGAACATTAAATTTATGGAGGGGGATTTCACCACCGGCCCTATCGGCGGTGGTTACGACCTGGCCCTTATCAGTCAGGTCTTCCACTCCTATACTGTTAAGCAGTGTACAGAGCTTATAAGAAAAGTTAGAAAAGCACTAAACAAAAAAGGTAAAATAGTAATACAGGAGTTTTTAATAGAGGATGACATGGTATCTCCACTTGAGGGCGCTCTGTTTTCTGTAAATATGCTTGTCAATTCGGAAGGAGGCAGGTGCTACTCAATGAGTGAGATGGAATCATGGCTAAAAAGGTCAGGTTTTACTGTAACTACAACTAACCATATTAACGAGGCCGTCATACTGTGTGCCCAACTGTTATAATTACGGCTGAGAGATAAAGAAAGGTGCTAAGAAAACTAAAGATTTTCACGGCAGCCTCAGAGATGTTCCCGTTTGCCCAGGGAGGGTGGCCTTGCCGATGTGGTTGACTCACTGACTGTGGAGCTTGCAAAAGCAGGACATGACGTCAGAGCCGTTGTACCTAAATACGCCGGTATGAACAACTTTACTATGACACGGTTAGAAAACACCTTGGTGAGACCGGTTTTGAGAAAAGATTTCAATAGAGGGGAGTTTTTATGAAAAGTGAGAAATCAGAGCAAATAAGAATTAAGTACCTGTATCGGGGGTTAATAATGAAGGGAAAAATCAGAATTCCATATAAAGCGGCGGCTCAGATGGTTGGTCCCGACTGTGCATACCACCTATATGGCACTCACATGACAGCCATTGATGATTCAGGGACAGGGAAAAATAAAAGTGTTCAGTCTGCTTTCCCGAAGTGTAATTCCAATTCTAATTTAAAAGTATGACGAGGCGTCGCTTTCTCCTTGCCGCCTGTATTTACTTCTGACTGCAACTTGGTATGAGGGCTATCGATACGAACATGTTTTTACCCGTCACTATATAAAACAAAAGCAATACAATGTTTAGATTTATAAAAAACTGCAATATTTGACAGTATAGGCGTTTTAATTTATACTTAAATATAATCAAATAACAAAGTAAATAAAAGAGAACATGACAAATTTATGTTAAAAGTGGCGGTAGTGGATGGGCAGGGAGGAGGGATCGGCAGTGTAATAGTGAAACGCCTGCGCGATGAATTTGATGATGCGGTGGAGATAATAGCCCTTGGTACAAACTCATCGGCAACAACCTCAATGCTCAGGGCAAAGGCCAACAGGGGGGCTACCGGTGAAAACGCTATAGTGCTGAACTCAAACAGGGTGGATGTGATAACAGGACCGCTTAGCATAGTGATAGCAAATTCGATGATGGGTGAGCTGACTCCTAAAATGGCACAGGGCATAGCGGAGTCTAAAGCAAAAAAAATCCTGCTTCATCTGAACCAGGAAGGAATAGAGGTGGTTGGCGGCGCCAGGGAGCCGTTGCCCCATCAGGTTGATTGTTTGATAGAAAAAGTAAAGAATCTCATTGGAGGCCAAACTCATGTGTGAAGCTAACGTCTATATACGGGAAAAAGACGGAACCGAGGTGCTGTATCTTGAAAATGTTGATGTACTGCGCCCGGAGGACGGCAAACTTTTCATGAAGAACCTTTTCGGCGAACAGAGGTTTTTTGACGGCGATATTGGAGAGATTTCATTGATTAAACATAAAATACTATTAACAAGGCGGTAAAACGGCGCTAATCCGGCACTTCTTATGAACTTAGTAAGTCAGATACGATGGCAGGATATTTTAGATGTTCTGTTGATATGGCTGGTGTTTTACAGGCTCTTTTTACTGATAAAGGGGACGCGGGCCGTGCAGATGCTTCTGGGGATTGGTGTGCTTCTTGTGGCGTCATTTGCCTCAAGTTACCTGAAGATATATACCATAGACTGGATGATACAGAGCTTCTGGACGTATATAATATTAGCGATGGTAGTTCTTTTTCAACCCGAGATCAGGCGTGCTTTGGCACAGATGGGAAAAGCCCCATTTTTACCGTTTACACCGGCAGAGGAACTTAAGTCTATAGATGAGGTCGTTAAATCAACGGCATCTCTGTCGGCGCGCAAAATAGGGGCACTTATAGTAATAGAGCGGGAGACGTCATTAAAGGATTATATAGAAATCGGCACATACCTGGAGGCACGGGTAAGCAGGGAGCTGTTACTCAGTATTTTTCATCCTACCTCTCCGATACATGACGGAGCAGTGGTGCTTAAAGCAAACAAGATACTGGCGGCAGGATGTTTTTTACCGATCTCCTTCCGGCCCGATATTGATAAAACACTGGGCACCCGCCACAGGGCAGCCCTTGCTATAACGGAGGAGACTGATGCGGTTGCCGTCATAGTGTCTGAGGAGACAGGGGATATATCTATCTCTATCGGAGGCGATTTCATTAAAAGCATTGATATGAACCAGCTCAGGAACGAACTCACTGATTTATTTACAGACCACAGGCAGGGTTGATGTTTAAGAGATTTATCACACATAACTGGGAAGCAAAAATAATAACTCTTGTTCTTTCCATCTTACTTTGGTCTTTTGTCACCTACAGGGGACAATCTGAGGTGATACTTGAACTGCCCGTGGAATTTAAAAATGTCCCTAAGGGATATGAACTTTCAAGCACCAGCACCAGCACGGTAAATGTGACCGTTGCCGGACAGGAACGTTTAATAAAGGCTCTAAACCCTCAGGATATAAGCGTCTATCTGGATATGTCAAAGGGAAAACCAGGAGAGTCAATTTTTTATCTTAAAAACAGCAACATAAAACTGCCGTCATCTCTTACAATAAAAAAGATTGCCCCCTCATACCTGATTATCCATATTGATGAGCTTCTTACAAAAACACTCTCAGTAAAACCCGTAATAAAGGGCAGTCCCAATAAGGGATATGTAATATCTGAAATTACTATAACCCCTGATGAAGTGTCAGTAACAGGAACCAAACATACCCTTAGTAGAAAAACAACCATCGAAACCGAGCCTATAGAAATAAAAGGTGCCGACTCAACAGTGGAAAAAACGGTGCCGCTAATACTTAACAATTACACCATGGCCTCACAAAAAGACACAGTGAAAGTGACAGTTGTAATAACAGGAGAGACTAAATGAAATTATTTGGTACAGACGGCATAAGGGGGGCGGTAAATACGCATCCGATGACACCGGAGACAGTTGTGCGTATAGGCATGGCTATAGGGCAAATCCTTCACAGAAACAACGGGAAAAACATGGTCCTGATAGGGAAAGATACACGGCTTTCCGGCTACACCATAGAGAGCGCACTTACTTCTGGCATCTGCGCTATGGGTATGAATGTAACTCTGGTAGGCCCGCTTCCAACTCCCGGTGTGGCTTATTTAACAAAATCCCTGCGATTTGATGCAGGCATTGTGATCTCAGCCTCTCATAATCCATTTGAGGACAACGGCATAAAGATTTTTGACAGGGATGGCTTTAAACTCTCAGACGATATTGAGCAAACAATAGAAAGACTGGTGTTCAACTCCGGCATGACTCTGCCCCCCGCCGGTAAAATAGGAAAAGCCTACAGGCTTGAGGACGCCACGGCACGCTACATCGAATATGTGAAATCAACAATTCCGCGTGATGCCGATTTTGACGGTTTAAAAGTCGTGGTTGACTCAGCCAATGGAGCAGCCTATAAGGTTACCCCGCTTTTGCTTGCAGAACTGGGCGCTGAGGTCATAAGTTTAAACGACAATCCAGACGGAAAAAACATAAATGACCACTGCGGCTCACTTTATCTGCAGAGTCTCTCACAGACGGTACTAAGCCACGGAGCACATGTGGGAATCGCCCATGACGGAGACGCCGACAGAACTCTGATGTGTGATGAATTGGGCAACACAATGGACGGCGATCTTATTATGGCTGTATGGGCAAAAGAACTCCACAAAGAGGGAAAGCTTAAAAACGCTGCTGTGGTTTCAACTGTTATGAGTAACCTGGGGTTGCAGCACTATCTTGAAAAAGAGGGAATAACCCTACTGCGTACCAAAGTAGGTGACAGATATGTGGTGGAGAGAATGCTGGAGGGGGGCTACAACTTTGGGGGTGAGCAGTCAGGACACATAATCTCCCTTGCCCACAGCACAACCGGTGACGGCCCCATTACTGCCGTGCAGATTCTTAACATAGCAAGGAAATCTAAAAAGCCACTTTCCGAACTTGCCTCGGAGATCACGCTCTACCCTCAGATTTTGAAAAACGTGCGTGTCTCCAGAATGCAGGACTACAGGGGTTTCCCTGAAATCATTAACGCCATAGCAGAGGCCGAGAAGGCACTAAACAATACAGGCAGAATTCTTGTGAGACCCTCCGGCACAGAGCCTAAAATCCGCATTATGGTAGAGGGGCGCAGCAGTGAGCTTATCGGGGAGATTGCAGAGAGGGTCTCAGCAACAGTTGAAAGGCTAATGGCCTGAGATGTATCTGTTTGCTCCGTTTATTTTCGGGGCAGTGTTTTTTTATTCTTATCTGTATTTTCCTTATACGACTGTGGCAGCGGCAGGTGGAGCTGCTCTGTTTTGTTTTTTCAGGCTCAGAGAAAAACCGGCTTTATACCTGTTGATATTAGCAGCAGCGGCTGCCGGGTTTCTCTATACTTATATGAGATATGAGCCGGAAGGTATGGAGGTTTTTTCCAATCCCGTTGAAATCACAGAAGCCCGGGGAGTTTTCACATCAAGGCCGGTAACAGTCAAAAGAGCATCTCCGTTGTCTCAACCGTCTGAGACATATATCCGGCAGGATTTTACAATCAACTCCGCAAAGGCTGCCGGGGTATTGCCGTGTGGACACAAGCAGGGATATAAGGCGGCAACCCTTAAACTGCCGTTAGCGGTAACGGTCTTTTTCCATGATAACCAAACCGTAGCCGGTGCAGGAGTCGAGGCAACAGTGGATATCAGAATTAACCCTGACCACAGGCACTTTAATCCCGGAACATATCCGTTTCCCTATAAACCCTCCGCTGTGATAAGAAAAATATATTCATTAAAAGAGCCGGATTCAATTGCTTGGATATTTCCACAAATAAGACAAAAACTTGCAGCTTCAATAGAAGAGAATTTTCGTGGCGACTCTGCAGACCTTGTTAAGGCATTGACGATTGGGGACACGTCGTCAATATCGGGACATGTGAGGGAGGTTTTCAGAGTTACAGGACTTACCCACCTTTTAAGTGTCTCTGGAACTCATTTCGGAATGCTTTCGCTTGCGGCTTTCTTACTCATAAGGTTTATAATCAATTTATTTCCATTTAAAATGCTCCTTAAGATAACTGCATACCTGAGTTTAAATCAACTCTCAGCCCTGATTGCCGCCCCCTTTATCGTATCATATTTTCTTATTTCCGAACTGACCATTCCATCATACAGGTCATTTATCACAATTGGAGTCTATATTGTAGGTTTACTCATGGGCAGAAAGGGTACATGGTGGAACAGCCTTCTGTTTGCAGCATTTGTAATAGAGTTAACCGACCCTGCTTCCATTTTTAATATATCTTTTTTGCTTTCATTTAATGCAGTGATGTTTATTGCTTTAGCGTCTGAAAGATTCCTCAGCGATGCTATACATACTGAAACTGCGGGTATAACTTTTGACAGTGAGCAATATAATCTGAGCACTGAGCGGTTTAAGTATATTATCAGTTATCTTAAAAATATTTTCCACACAAAACTTAAAATTGCAGTTCAATACCTCTATGCTAATCTCATTATAACCGTCTCGGCAACAACCGGCACCCTGCCCATAGTAATGTACTACTTTTACAATATTTCACTTATATCAGTTGTTGCAAACTTTGTGGTTGTTCCTGTAGTTTGTCTTTTAGCTATGCCCTTGATTGCATTGGCCACTTTTATATTTCTGCTAACCGGTGTACTTCCATTTGTCTCTGTGATTTCAGAAATCTTGCTTTATTCAATAAAACTAATGGAGTTTTTTTCGAGGATACCATTTTCAATGATAAACACAGGGGCATTTCCCCCGGCATTAATGATTATTCTGTATGTTAATATTCTGTACTTTTTTAAGAATGTGAAAAGGGCGGCACTTCTTCTGATTTTAACGGTTTTCTCATTTATAGTGTTTTTTTATAGTTCACAAACACGGGGGGACTTGCGTGTGACATACCTTGATGTCGGACAGAGTGATTCAATGGTTATAGAAACCCGGTCGGGGAAAATTATTGTTGTTGATACCGGAAAGAACGGCAGGGAGCTGGAGGGATTTCTGCACTACTTAGGTAAAAACAAAATAGAGACACTGTTTTTGACCCACGGTGACAGCGACCATGCAGGCGGGTTTACCGCTATTTACGCTAAGTTTGAAATAGCGGTGGTCTTTGACAACGGTTTTATAGATTATGGAGTTGCGCACAAGAAAAATAAAATAAAACACCTCACAAAAGGCGATATAATTAACATAGACGGTGTATCAATTAAAGTGCTTCATCCTTTTGAAAATTATTATTCGGACAGAATACACAACGTGAATAATTCATCATTGGTTTTTCAGTTAAAGAGCTTACACAATACATTTTTATTTACCGGAGACATTGAGCAACAAGGGGAACAGACGATGGGGAGCATCAAGGATTACCTTAAAAGTGATGTTTTAAAGGTGGCTCATCATGGAAGCAAAACGTCGTCCAGTTATAGTTTTCTGTCGGCAGTGTCACCAAGAGTTTCCGTGATAAGTGCCGGCAGATGTAATATCTTTGACCATCCCTCGGCTGAGGTGATAAAGAGGCTCAGTAGCACACTGATTTTAAGGACTGACATAATGGGAGCCGTTAAAGTTACTGAGGGCAAAAAGGGGCTTGTGCTTGATTCATACAGAGAGTCAAAACTAAAAAAAGCCTTTGGCTTACAAGGTGAGACTGAAAATATGAAAAAACTCTTAACGGTGTGGTAATGCCATGTTCAGGTTTGACATTAAATTTATAATAAAAATACGTCCTTTAACAAGTTTTATACCCTGTAGCAGTCAAAAGAGTAACGAGGCGGCTGGGAGAAAGCACACAGGGGATTCCCCTTGTATGTTTCAATAGAGAGTGAGTAAGCTTTGGGGAGACGTCAAGGAGCTTTAGACGAAGCCAACAAAGTTAATCGAATGACTGCAACTTGGTATTAGGGGAAGGATGGAGTCCTTCCCCTAATACCGCCCTCATAGCGGCGATGACAGCCTCTACACGTCTGTCCCATGTGTGAAAAGACTCGGCGTAGTTGAGGATTTCCTCTTTCATTGCATCCAGTGTATCTTTTATTGCGTAGAAATGTTCTATGGCCTCTGCCATGTCTTTTGCCGAGGGGGGGTGAGGCAGCACTTTTCCCCACCGGTGTTTGCCCGCCTCGTTTATGTAAAGTATGTCGTTAGCGATTATCGGTGTAGCAGAGGCCATGGCCTCATAGTACTTGATTGGCGTGTATTCGTAGGTGTCAATAAGCTTAACCACAGGGGCTAGGTCTGAGGCTATCAGGTAGTCATAGGCCTCTTTAAAGGGCATGGCAGGAAAAAATATGACACGCTCCATCAATCCGAGCTTTTTAACCGTATCTTTCACGAGTTTTAAATCCGCTCCATAGCCTATCATAATTAACCTGATATCCGCCCTGTGTTTAAGCATATGCAGGGCTTCAAGCAAAATCCCGAGGCCGTCCCACCACGTTATCGTGCCTAGGTAGCAGATGTAAAATAAGTCCGGCGATAAATTTAGTTTTACTCTCAGCCCACTTTTGTCTATGCCTCTGGTGTATCTGATATTTTCAATGCCGGTGGCATTGTTGGAAACTATTACGTTGGCCTCAGGGGTAAGGCCGTGGATGTATCTACTGAGTCCCTCAGTCATAGTGACAATAAGGCCGGCCTTTTTAAATGAATATGCCTCAAGCCTTTGGATGGCTTTAACAGTTAAATTGCCGGTTCTTATGAGTTTTCCGGCTGAAAATCCAGGATTGAGGTTTTTTTCAAAAAGCAACACGTCTGTTGTTACATCGTTGTATTCAACAATGGTTTTGATGCCGTGTTTTTTAAGAAATGTAAGGACAACCGGAGTGGTATAAAGAGAGTACCGTGTGTAAACATAAAAATCACTGCCGTTACGCATTAGTTTTTTCAGTGCCTGGATAACACTATAAGAGTACCTGAGACAGGCTGCCATTCGTCCGGCCATTGAGGTGCTTCTGTTAACCGGCAGAATGTTTATTTCGTGGGCCTTGATGCCACCGTCGTTAACCTCATCGTGGTACTTGCCGCCGATAAAGATAATTTTAAATCTGCTTGTGTTATGGAAGGCGTTGACTACTCCGCGCATGTGCGTGCCGATGGCGCCCCGTTCAAAGGCGTTTTCACCACCCACATACACTAACGTATCAAACACGCTTTATGTGCCTTTAACTACCAACACGGGGCAAAAAGAAAGAGCCACCACCCGCTCCGACACACTTCCCATCAAAAGCCTGCTTAGGCCTGTCCTGCCGTGGCTGCCTATGATGATTAAATCCGCACCACTCTCAAGGGAGACATTCACTATGGCCTTGTAGGGGTCGTTGTGGCAAAGCAGCAGGGACTCCACTGCAACGCCGTTTTCTGCGGCGGCGGACTCTAAAGAGCTCACTATTTCCTCATATTCGTAACGTTTATCCTCGTGTGGATAAACGGTGATAGAGACAAGTTTTTTAACCTTATTGCAACGCTTAGCCATCATTATGGCTTCCATCTCAGCAGCCTTACTGCAAGCAGAGCCGTCTGTGGCCAGCAGGATTGTCTCTCCTTTCATCTCCGAGTCCCTGGGTACAACAGCAACCTTGCAATCGGCATAGGCAATAACTTTTGCTGTAACACTTCCCATCAGAAGGCGGCTTAGTCCTTTGCCACCGTGCTTACCCATTACGATTATGTCGGTTTTCAGCCTCCTTGACTCCTCTGCTATTGCCTCATGAGGCTCTAATCCATACCTTATCAGCGCGCTGCACTCAACATTATTAGCTGCGGCCATTTCAAGAATTTCATCCATGTGGCGCTGTTCGTTTGCTGTGTAATCCTCTAAAAATGACGGATTTTCCTTTACATATAAAATATTTAAATTCGTACCGCAAACACCGGCCAAGTTGACCGCCTCCGACACGGCATACTTTGAGTACTCAGAGCAGTCTGTGCACAGAAGTATTGATTTTATATCGCCCAGGAGATTTGCCTGATAAGCGTCTTTTGACACCCTTAGTGTTATCCTCCTTTGATTTCATCAGATTTTACTTCCCGTTCCTTAGCCACACCACGTGCTGTTGAGCTAAGCATAAACAGGTGTTCAAGGCAAAGGCGTTTGAGGCTTGCCACGTGTTGCTTTAACCGGTTTATCCCCTCGTTGCTTTGCACTATCACATTATAGCACATGTTTAGAGATTTGGTCACCGGATACCGGATTCCTTTTTTTTGCACAGCCGTTTTGCTAAAAGTGCAAAAAAATATTTACATTTTTAACACTATAATGCTAACTTTTAAAGAAAAGAAATCGGAGGGGTTGGCCAGAATGAAAAAGGTAGTGCTTGCGTACTCCGGCGGGCTTGATACGTCGGTAGGGATAAAGTGGTTAAAGGAGAGCTTTGATGCCGATGTGACAGCATTTTGCGCCGACCTGGGTCAGGGTGAGGAACTTGACCATGTCAGGGAAAAAGCTCTCAAAACCGGCGCCTCTAAAGTTTATGTTGAAGATGTGAAAGAGGAGTTTGTCCGTGATTACGTCTTTCCAATGCTGCGGGCTAATGCCGTTTACGAACAGTACTACCTTCTTGGCACATCAATTGCTAGACCGTTAATAGCAAAAAAACTCATAGAGACGGCTATAAAGGAAAATGCAGAATACGTTGCACATGGCGCAACCGGTAAGGGCAATGACCAGGTACGCTTTGAGCTTGGCTCCTATGCACTTAAGCCTGACATTAAGATAATAGCCCCATGGCGCATGTGGCCTTTTAAATCAAGACAATCACTTATAGAGTACGCCTCCTCACATGGAATAGACATACCCGTGACAAAGGAAAAACCCTACAGCACGGACAGAAACGTGCTTCATATAAGTTACGAGGGCGGTATTTTGGAAGATCCTTGGGCGGAGCCCCCACAGGACATGTTTACGCTTATGGTATCACCGGAAAATGCCCCCGATGCCGCCACATATGTAGAAATAGAGTATGAAAGGGGAAATCCCACGGCAATAGACGGCAAAAAGACAACCCCGTTTGAGCTGCTCTCTAAACTTAATAAAACAGCCGGTAGTAACGGCGTGGGTAGGGTTGATGTTGTTGAAAACCGCTACGTCGGGATAAAATCAAGAGGCGTGTATGAAACCCCAGGAGGCACTGTGCTGCATATTGCCCACAGAGCCGTTGAGTCTGTGACCATGGACAGAGAAGTGCTCCATCTGAGGGATTCGCTGATTCCCAGGTATGCCGGGATGATCTACAATGGATACTGGTTTTCACCTGAGAGACTGACCCTACAGAAATTCATGGATGAATGCCAGGAGGAGGTAACCGGCACAGTGCGTCTTAAACTCTATAAGGGTAACTGCTCGGTTGTGGGCAGGAAGTCACCACATTCCCTCTATGATGCCAGGCTTGCCACCTTTGAGGAGGAAGATGTTTACAATCAGGCGGATGCCGATGGCTTTATCAAACTAAACGCACTAAGGTTAAAGACAGGGCGTTTGAAAATTTGAATATACAGATAGAGGCTTTTATGTTGGAAATAAATAGGGTTGGATTGCCGCTTGGTGGCGGCAATGACAAAGGGTGGGGATTTTTCTTTATTGTCATTCCTTTTCCGTCATTGCTGCGAAAGCAGTAATCCAGTTTTTATCAAGTTTGACTACAAAGGCGGTTTTAAGGAACTAATGCAAGGGGATATCAAACACTGGCTGGCGCTCTCAGCAATAAAAAACGTGGGACCAGGCACGGGGCGCAAGCTGCTTGCCCATTTTAAAAACCCTGAAAACATCTTCAAGGCCGGCTTGTCTGAGCTGATGGAAGTGGAGGGAATAAAAAAATTTCGCGCTGAAAGCATACGTAATTTCAACGGTTGGGATGTTGTGGAGCAGGCTTTAAAAAAGATAGAGGAAAATCAGATAACAGTGCTTTGCCATACGGAGGATGAGTATCCGGAGATGCTCAAGGAGTTGCCGGATAGCCCGATACTACTGTTTGTCAAAGGGGATATCACACCTGAGGACCGCTACGCTATAGCGATAGTGGGAACTCGAACGCTTAGCCATTACGGTAAGAGTGTGACGGAGAAATTTACCGGCGAGCTTGTGGATATGGGCTTTACGATAGTAAGCGGCATGGCAAGGGGAATAGATACAGTGGCGCATAGGCAGGCTTTAAAGGGCTACGGCCGCACCATAGCGGTCCTGGGCTGTGGCATAGACATAGCGTATCCGCCTGAGAACTTGTGGCTTATGCAACGGATAGCGGAAAACGGAGCCGTAGTTTCGGAGTTCCTACCGGGCAGCCGGCCTCAGAGGGAGAATTTTCCAATAAGAAACCGGCTGATAAGTGCGTTTTCACTGGGAGTGCTTGTGGTTGAAGCAGGGCAAAGAAGCGGAGCTCTAATTACGGCTAATTTTGCGCTGGAGCAGGGTAAAGAGGTATTTGCAATTCCGGGTAATATTATGGCCTCAAATGCACAGGGCACTCACGCCCTTATTCAACACGGTGCAAAGCTTGTCAACAACTCTCAGGATATTTTAGAGGAGCTTGGTGATTTAATAAAAGCCTATATCAAAGAAAGAAAAGAAAAACCGGCAGTAAAACGGAAGGCACTACAAGCTAAGAGAGCAGTTGAAAGGAAAGAAAAAGCTGCAGAGCCTGCAGGTAAGCAGGTTGTCAAAAAAAATCCTGAACATAATGACGACGGGAAAAGGGTGTTCTCTGTGCTGGGTTTTGAGGCGCTTCATGTAGATGAGATAATCCGTAAGACGTCACTGCCGGCTCACAGGGTACTAAATGTGTTGCTTGAGCTTGAACTAAAAGGGCTGGTTAAACAAACTGATGGTATGAAATTTTGCATTGTGTGACAGAGAGTGTTTCTTTAAGTTGAATGTTTTGATAGAATACGTGGAAATGTAAGAGACCGGAGGTTAGGGATGTACAAGAAATTTATGACGTTACTGAAGTTGATAGCAAATGAGATAGTCGCAAATGATTTAAATTTTGAAGAGAGTAACGTCAGAATGATGGTCAAAGACTACAACGTAGCAGATTTATACGAGGACTTAATGGATCTGGAGAGTCTTGGCATAATGAGTGACGAGGACATTGACACCCTTAAATCATTTTTAGCATATGTAATCTCAAAAGACACTCACATGGACAGGGATGAGATTTATTCGATGGTATTTGGGGCCGGTAAAAGGATCGTATGGCATTAAAATTGGTAATAGTGGAGTCCCCGGCCAAAGCAAAAACGATAGAGAAGATACTGGGTAAGAGCTTTACGGTTAAAGCCTCAGTAGGGCATATAATGGATTTACCCAAAAAAGTGTTGGGAGTAGATAAGGAAAACGGCTTTAAACCGGAGTACATAACAATTCCGGGTAAGGAGAAAATCACATCGGAGCTGAAAGAGGCTGCCAATAAAGTGCAGGAGGTTTATCTTGCCCCTGACCCCGACAGAGAGGGCGAGATTATCGCCTGGCATATAGCCTCCATTATAGCTGATAACACAGAGAGCAAACCTGCAATGTTTCGGGTGGCTTTTAATGAAATAACGGAAAAAGCGGTGAAAGACGCCATGACACGCCCGGCTAACATAGACATGAATAAGGTAAATGCCCAGCAGGCCAGAAGGGTGCTTGACAGGCTTGTGGGTTACGGACTAAGTCCGCTCTTGTGGAAAAAAGTAAGCAGGGGACTCAGCGCAGGCAGAGTGCAGTCTGTGGCGGTACGGCTGATTGTTGACAGGGAAAGAGAGATAGAGGCTTTTAACAAGGAGGAATATTGGTCTTTAACCGCCTCATTTATAGCAAATGCAGAACCGTCTTTTTTGGCAAAGCTCCATAAATATAACGGCCATATCGTAATAGAGAAGTCGCCAAAGGGTAATAAGTTTTTTATAACCACAGAGGAGCAGGCCGCTAAAATAAAGGAAAGTCTTTTATCTGATACGTTTAAGCTAAAGAGTGTTGATAAAAAGGATAAGAAAAGGATGCCCTATCCGCCCTTTATCACAAGCACACTGCAACAGGAGGCAATCAAACATCTTCGTTTTACAGCTAAAAAAACCATGATGACCGCTCAGAAACTTTATGAGGGTGTCAGCCTGGGGCAGGAGGGCGCAGTCGGTTTAATAACATACATGCGTACTGACTCTGTGAGATGTGCGCCCGAGGCGGTAAAGTGGGCCAGGGAGTTTATAGAGAAGACCTTCGGTAAAAAATACGTGCCGGATAAACCCCATAAATTTAAGACTAAAGGCAGTGCACAGGATGCTCACGAGGCAATAAGGCCAACGTATGTTAAGTACCCCCCTGAGGCGATTAAGAAATACCTTAAAGCTGAGGAATATGCCCTCTATGAGCTCATCTGGAAGCGCTTCATGGCAAGCCAAATGGCACAAGCCGAGCTTGAACAAACCTCCTTTGATATAACAGACAGCGCTGAAAAGGCCCTCTTCAGGGCCTCCGGCACGATAATTAAATTTAAGGGATTTCTGGCGCTTTATTCGGATACCCAGGAAGGAGATGAGACCGAGGAAGGCGCTATATTGCCTTCATTAATTGAAGGACAGATATTAAAATTACTCGATCTGCTGCCTAAACAGCATTTCACACAACCACCCCCAAGATACACTGAGGCTTCCCTTGTTAAGACTTTGGAGGAAAAAGGGGTAGGCAGACCAAGCACCTATGCCACCATATTATCCACTATAGGGGAGCGCCGGTATGTGGAAAAAGAGGAGGGAAAGTTTAAACCCACTGAGCTTGGAAAAGTTGTAAACGATCTGCTCGTTGAACGTTTCCCTGAGCTTATTGACATAACATTCACGGCTAAAATGGAAGACGACCTTGATAAGGTGGAAGAGGGAAGCATTCGTTGGAATGCTCTTATTGAGGACTTCTATCCGCCCTTTAAAAAAGAGCTGGATGATGCCTCATCGGCTAAGGACAGGGTTAAACCGGAGGATATTCCGACTGACATTGTGTGTGATAAATGCAGCATGGCAATGGTTAAAAAGTGGAGTAAAAACGGCTGGTTTCTGGCATGCTCCGGTTATCCGAAGTGTAAAAACACCATGCCTCTTGAGGACGGCCAAAACGGTGCAAACGCCCATGTGGAGCAGACCGATGAGATATGTGATAAGTGTTCGGCTCCTATGGTTATAAAAACAGGAAAGTTCGGCAGGTTTATGGCATGTTCAGGCTATCCGAAGTGTAAAAACGCCAAACCGATCCCTACAGGGCTTAAGTGCCCGATGGATGGGGGGGACATTATAGAGAGAAGATCCTCAAAAGGAAAATTTAGGGGAAAGACTTTCTATAGTTGCAGCAAGTACCCGGAGTGTAAATTTATCTCTAACTACAAGCCGGTAAACGAAAGCTGCCCGGATTGCGGAACGCCCGCCATGTATGAAAAAATAAATAAAACCGGAGAGACTGTTATTTTCTGCCAGAACAAAGAGTGCAAACACACAGCCGGTTCTGTTTCCAATTAATACCAAGCTACAATCAAAAAAGTAAAATGGTTCTTTTACCCACTCAAAACGTGAAAGAACTATTTCTTAAAAATTTTGCTTGACATCACGGTTGCTTTAGGGGAGACGTCAAGGAGCTTTCGAACAAGCCAACAAAGTTAATCGAATGAATGTAACTTGGTATTAATCCTGATATGCCTCCGGCAACATCTCCAATACTTCCGCCTCCACTTTACTGTACAAGCCGGTGTACTTAGGGGATATGTGGATTAATTCGATATGCTTAACCTTAGCCGTTTTAGCAATAAGGCCGGCAAGGGAGGTGGTCAGGTGGTTTCTTTTAACCGCCCTCTCATGGTCCTCTTTCAGAAAAAAAGCCTCTATGTAGAGGATGTCTGAGTTTGAGGCAAGCTCCACGGCTTTTCTTATGTTTTCATCTGTCGGGGCAATGTCTGTGATGTATGAAATCCGCTGCCCCTCAGTTATCATCACAAGACTGTTAAGGTCCTCTAATGTGTAGGTTTTCCCCTGATGGGTTACCCTGAAGTCCTCTGTGTTGTTCCTGATAGCTTTTTTAAATTCATTAAGCCACGGACCTACCTCAAACCCCAGCCGTAGCAGCTCATTCTTGTTTATATTTATGTGGCTTTCCTCACTCAACGAAAATCCTGCTACCGGTATCCCATGGTCAAAAATCTCCACGGTAACAGTAATGCCGTCTTCACTATAGACAGTGTTATTAAAGGGCAAATCAGGCATTTGGATTTTTTCAAAGGCGCACTCTGCATAAAAGCCGGCATGAGCTATCGAGTTTTGTGTAATTTCAAAGACCTCTATTTTAATTGGATATTCTTTGATTACATTCCACGTAAAGCCTTTGAGTTTGCTTTCCACGGCGTGGATGATTCCCATGGGGCCATATATGCTAAGGGGCGTGTCACGACCAAGCAGAAGCCTCAATATTAAATCAAAGCCGATAAAGTGGTCAATGTGCATGTGGGTAACAAAAACAGCTGATATTTTCAGTATTTCCCGCTGGTTTAATGCAGATATATCGCCGCAATCAAAGAGAAAAGTGCGCCTTTGGCACCGCAGCCGTACATACACTGCAGGGTCCTCAAAAGGGCTGTTTACCGGCTTACAAAAAAATGTTGTTTTCATATTCAAACTTTTCCTTATTTATGATACAATAACCTGACTATTTTAGAGAAAGAGGTGGGTTCATACTTAAAACATATTTTAAAAAACTGAAGAAAGTTTTGATATAAAGCGGATTCAGAAACATTCAATACAAAAATATTAATAAACAGGAGGCTTCAATGTCAGAGTTAAGAAAAGACCCTATAATAGGGCGTTGGGTTATAATATCAACGGAGAGGGGCAAAAGACCCTCTGATTTCTTATCACCCTCATCAAGGAGGAAGAAATTAGTCGGGTTTTGCCCATTCTGTCCGGGTCATGAGTACACAACCCCCAACGAGATACTCGCTTTCAGAGGCTCTCATAAGACCGGACCGTCCGACTGGACACTACGGGTTGTACCTAACAAGTTTCCGGCACTTCAGATAGAGGGAGAGCTGGAGAGGTCAGGAGAGCACATTTTCGGCAGAATGAACGGTATCGGCGCTCATGAGATCATCGTAGAGACCCCGGGCCACGAATACTCTCTCTCCACCATGCCTCGCAAGAGTGCAGAGGATGTCCTGTGGGCTTATTACTCACGTCTTACAGATTTAAAGAAGGACCACCGTTTTCAGTATATCCTGATTTATAAAAACGAGGGAGAGGCCGCCGGCGCAACCCTGGAGCACACGCACAGCCAACTGATAGCCCTTCCGATTGTTCCCAAGAGAGTGCAGGAAGAGCTGGATTCCTCAAAAAAATATTTTGACTTTATGGAAAAATGCATATACTGTGACCTTGTGCAACAGGAAAAACACATAAATAAGCGTGTAGTGTGTGAAAACGATTCATACATTACCCTGTCGGCCTATGCTCCGCGTGTGCCCTTTGAAATGTGGATAATGCCAAAGAACCACGAATCATCATTCAGGCCTAAGAACAACTCCTTCGCCGAGCTTGCCGAAATCATCCAGACTACTTTACAGATGCTTGATAAAATACTGGACGTTCCACCGTATAATTTTGTAATTCACACCTCTCCACTTAATGCCGAGGAGAACAACTACTACCACTGGCACATAGAAATATTTCCCAAACTCACGAAAATGGCGGGTTTTGAGTGGGGCTCAGGGTTTTATATTAATCCAACGTCTCCTGAGGATGCCGTCAGATTCCTAAAGGGTGGAGCTTAGAGCAATAGGGGGAGCTCTCAAGGATTTTTAATTGCAAACCGAGACGGCACAAAAACAGTTGTCGGGGTTTAACGACCCTGAACAATTACTTCAATATAAGCCTTTTATAAAGGCGGAGCGGCTCCTTTGTCTTTTTGATTTTGCACGACAAACAGGCTCTCTTTCCGACCTTGATAAGCTGCTTGAGACTATCTGCAAAACCGTCACAGCTCTTGCAAATGTTAAAGGTTGCGCTATAAGGCTAAAGGGAGAGGCCGGATACACCATAAAGTCATCGTTTGGACTTACTAAGGGTGTTTTAAGTATATTGACTCAAAAGGTTGGTGAGGAGGTTTTTTCCCAGGTTCTTAAAAAAAATCAGGCACTTCTGATTGACGATACCAAAGTGCTGCCAAATGAGCTGCGGGTTCTTCAATTAATGATCCGCTCCATGGCCATAGTGCCTCTGAGAACCGGCAGCTCACTCATAGGCACCCTTGAGGTCTATGATAAAGTAAAACAGCCCTCCGCCGCAGCTGCACCTGTGCTGACAACGGACGATCTTTTAACGCTTGAGGGTTTTGCAGTTCTTGCGGCTCTGAGCATAGAACGCGCTCTTGCACACAAAAAAGAGCTCGAATGGCAACGGGCTAAAACTGTATCTCAAAACAGGATGGAAATCCTCTTTAACAGCGTAAACGCTGCAATTGTCACTGTTGACAAATGGCTAACCATTACAACGGCAAACAAGGCCATTGAGAAATGGACGTCTTTTAACGTAATGGAAATACCGGGCAGGAAGTGTCATGAAGTTTTTCCGTATGAAGAGGGAATATGTCCCCAGTGTGTGGCTGAGGCAACTTTCGATTCAGGGGATATATGCACGGTCAATTACGAAAAACATGGCCGCTATGCTGAAATATCCGCTTACCCGATAAAGGAAAATGAGCGGATAGACGAGTGCATAGTCATGGTAAGGGATATAACCGACAGAATAACCAGCCAGATGGAAATTACGGAGTTATACCAAAAGGTGTCAGATACAAAGGAACGCCTTGAGAGTCTTATAGAGAACTCCGCCGATGCCATAATAACGACTGATTTAGACTGTGTAATTACCTCGTGGAATAAAAGTGCCGAGCTGATATTCGGCTTTACCCTGCGTGAGGCTATAGACACCTGTATCCCTTTTTTACCGGAGTCGGCCTTAATTAACGGCAAAGCACACCTGGATGCAATAAGACAAGGTGAGATTCTCAAAGATGTTGAAACAAGCGGGAACCGTAAGGACGGCTCAATGGTTGATATAAGCCTGACCATCTCTCCTATAAAGGATGCCACAGGGGTTGTTACCGGAATGAGCATGATAGCGCGTGACATATCTTTAAGGAAATCTATAGCGGAAAAACTGGTTAAAAGTAACAGGAAATTTTCGAGGTTATTTTTTATAAGTACCGCTATGCGCGGCACACTTGAGCTCAACAGGCTCCTCAGAATGATTCTAACGGCGGTAACGGTAAGCGACGGACTGGGTTTTAACAGGGCAATAATCTTTCTCTGTGATGATTCGGAGCGGATGCTGAAGGGAATGATGGGGGTGGGGCCTGCCAATCATGAGGAGGCGGCAAGGATATGGCAGGACTTGTCATTTGAGGACAAATCACTTCACAGCATCCTGCAGGAGATTGAAAACGGCCCGCTTAGTAAGGACTCCTTTATGGATAAGCTTTCCATGAGCCTGCAAATACCCCTTGAGTCGGAATGTTATCTTTCGACGGCGATAGCTAAAAAGATGCACTTTAATGTAAAATCGGCGGCCACAGACCCCATGTCTAATCCCATACTGACTCAATACCTCAAGACGGAGGCATATTTAGTTGTACCTATAATAGCCCGCAACAGGGCAATAGGGGTGTTGTGGGTGGATAATCTCTTTAACCACCGCCCAATAACAGAGGATGACACGGAGTTTTTGTTAAGTTTCGCCGATCAGGCTGCAACAGCTATCGAGAGCGCCAGACTTTTTGAACAAGTAAAACTGGCTGAGACGGAACTGGAAAACATGTTTGAATCCATAAACGATCTGGTTTATATAACGGATAAGGATTTAAACATTGTAAAGGTTAATAAGTCGGTGTGTAACCTTACAGAGTTACCGCCGTCTGAAATTATAGGGAGAAAGTGCTATGAGATATTTCACGCCACCTCCGAGCCATGGCCTAACTGCCCTCATAGGCAGATTCTGGAAGAGGGGAAATCAGGGGTAAGTGAGGTGGAGGGTTTTTATTATCGCTTAAAGGATACATGTAGTGTGTCGAACTCTCCAATATTTGACCATCACGCCCGATTTAAGGGGACAATCCATATAGTTAGTAATGTGAAGGAGATAAAAGCCCTTCGTGAGCAGTTAGCCAGCATAGAGAAAGTGGCGGCCCTTGGTGAGATGGCAGCCCGTGTAGCACATGAGATAAGGAATCCCCTTTCCTCAATAGGGGGATTTGCCAGAAGGCTTGAGAAAAAGCTTGATGAGCCGTTAAAAGAGTATGCCCACATAATCGTAAGTGAGGTGGGACGGCTGGAGGCACTGCTGAGGCAGACCCTTGGTTTTGTAAGAAAAAACAAAATATCCAATGAAAAAGTTGATGTTATAGCCCTTTTGCACTCTATAATTTCTATGATAGAGCAGCCGATTAAAGGTAAAATCCGCATAGAGGAAATCCATAGTGAGAAGACCCTTGAAATAACCGGTAATCCGGGGAGTTTAAAGGAAGCACTCTTTAATATCTTTGACAATGCCCGGCAGGCAATAGAGGGCAATGGGAAGATTATAGTGCACTCACGGCGGCAGGATAATGCAGCCGCCATAGAGATAGAAGATACGGGGGCCGGGATAGAAGAGGAGGAGTTAAAGCATCTGTTTGATCCGTTTTTCACGACAAAGACAACGGGGGCAGGTTTGGGTTTAACCATAGCACAAAAAATAATTGAGGAGCATAAAGGAACAATAGAAGTAGAAAGTACAGTTGGTGTAGGAACTATATTTAAAATTAATTTACCATTAAAGGAGGGAAACAATGAGTAAACCTAAAGTGCTGATAGTTGATGACGACCAACATCTCAGAATGCTTTATCAGGCGGAGCTTGAGGATGAAAACTACGAGGTTTTTATCGCAAGTTCCGGCAAGGAAGCACTGGAATTTTTTGAAAAGCAAACTCCGGATATTGTAACACTGGATATTTTAATGCCTGGAATGGATGGCATAGAGGTGCTCAGAAGGATGAAGGAAAAGAAACCCGGCCTTCCCGTCATAATGTCAACGGCTTACGATTACAGGGATGATTTCTCCGTTTGGGCCTCTGACGCTTACGTTGTAAAATCAGCAGATCTAACAGAGTTGAAGAGCACGATAAAGACCCTTTTAGCCAAAAAATGAAATTTCTCGAGCTTGAGCCGTCGGCCCCTGTTTACGGAGGTATGTGCCTGTCGAAAAAAGACGGAGTTATCTTCGTAAAAGGGGCCTTACCCGGCGAGAGAGTCATAGCGGAGCTGACAGAGAGCAAACGTGACTATTCTATAGCACAGACGGTGGAGATTCTAAACGGCTCCACAGACAGAGTCACTCCCCGCTGTAAAGACTATAACCTCTGTGGAGGCTGCCACTATCAGCACATCTCCTATCAACGGCAGCTTTCCATTAAAGAGGAAATCCTTCTGGACTGCCTTCAGAGAATCGGTAAAATAGATATACCACTGTCTGAGACAGTCTTTCTTAATCAATGGAATTATAGAAACAAGGCGCAATTTAAGGTCTCAGGACAGAATGAGCCCGGGATAGGTTTTTACAGAGAACACTCCAGACATGTAATTCCGATATCACAATGTCATCTGTTAAACCCTACGATAAATAAGTTTTTAGAGAAATTAACCGGAGCCCGCTTTCTCAGGGGATTGAAGGAGATTCACATTCTGACCGGTGACAACACGATAGCTTATGTAAAGGGCGATGGAGTGGATGAGGCACAGTTGGATTTTTTCATCGACATCGGATTTGACGGGGTAGTGTCGGATGAGGGGCTTTCATTGGGCCGGAGCTTTTGCGTACTGGAAAACAGCCGGCCACAGTTTACTTATACGGTATCTCCCATGGGGTTTTTACAAGCTAATCAGGGGATGAATGCGCTTTTGGTGGAAAAAGTATTGGAGCTCGCCGGCCCTATCGAGGGCAAAAGCGTTTTGGATGTTTATGGAGGCGGTGGTAATTTTGCTATCCCGTTGTCATTTTCAGCCCGCAGCGTTACGGTAATTGAAGAAAACCGCCACAGTGTTGAGGACGGCCTCCGCAACGTAAAACTCAATAATGTTAAAAACGTGACCTTTAAAGCAAAACCATTTGAAAAATATCGCTCGTTACAAACATACGATGTTGTCATCACAGATCCACCGCGGGCGGGATTAACCAACAACGCTATGGAAACACTTAAAGCGCTCTCTCCGGCTAAAATAGTTTATGTTTCATGTAATCCCTCCACATTTGCTCGTGATGCTGCAAAGCTTCTCGATAAATATGTTCTTTCTTCCGTCCGGTTGTTTGACATGTTCCCTAACACCTACCATGCAGAGACCCTTTCCGTCTTTGATTTGAAGTGATAACCGGTGTGTTAGAGGAGGAAAAGAGGATAAACTTGGTAATAAAAAAACAATGGAGAGGTTGTTTACTTTTGACTGCGATTTGGTATAAGAAGGTAATCTTGTGATGCAGGGTTGCTCCAGAGAAAGGAAAGGGAAATAAAATATGTGTCTTGCTGTGCCGTCAAAAGTCATAAGTGTTGATAATCATACCTCGGTGGTTGATGTTATGGGGGTGCGGAGGGAGATAAGTTTACTTCTAATGCCTGAGGAGGTCACTGCAGGGGATTATGTATTAATACATGCCGGTTTTGCAATCCAAAAAGTTGACGAAACAGCTGCACTGGAGACTCTGTGCTTTTTTAAGGAGGCGGGAGTGCCTCTTGATGAGGGCTAATGCACGAACTATATATTGCTCAAAGCATACTGGAGACAGCCGTCACTCACTGCATGGAAAACGGATGCAGCCGCATCGAATCGGTAACGGTACAGGTCGGCCTTGCTGCGGGCGTTATGAGTGAGGCGCTTGCCTTTGCCTTTGACGCTCTGAAGGGCGGCACTATCGCAGAGACGGCAGAGCTCATCATAGAGAAAATAACCCCTCAGTGTGTTTGTAAAAACTGCTTGGAAATATTTGAACCCGCTGAGGTATTCCTCACGAGTTGCCCTAATTGCCTCTCCTCTGATGTTAATATAACTAAGGGCTTTGAACTACAACTGCTGCAACTGGAAGCGCTATGAATATAAAGGTAGTGTCGAAAATACTTGAGTCAAATGACCGCCTTGCCGAATCTAACAACCAACGGCTGAAAGCTGCCGGTATTTACACTATAAACCTTATGGGAGCTCCCGGAGCAGGCAAGACAAGCGTCTTAGAACGTGTTATCACAACTCTGAAAGATACACTCAGGGTTGGAGTAATCGAGGGTGACATTGTAGGCTCTGAGGACGCCCAAAGGATTAGTGCGCTTGATGTGCCCGTAGTTCAGATAAACACCGGTGGGGCCTGTCACCTTGACGCCAATATGATAAGTGAAGTTCTGGACTCCATGCCACTTGACTCCCTGGATATACTGATAATTGAAAATGTAGGGAATCTTGTCTGTCCGGCGGAGTTTAAAGTCGGGGAGGACATAAAAGTTATGGTACTAAGTGTAACCGGGGGGCATGACAAGCCACTAAAATATCCGCTTATGTTTCGTGAGTCCACCGCTCTGTTGCTTAATAAGGTTGACCTTCTGCCCTATATTGACGTTGATATAGACAGAGCCCTAAGAGACGCCCTCTCTATAAACCCTGCTATTAAGATATTTAAAACATCCTGTAAGACGAGGGATGGAATCGGGGACTTTTGTACGTGGTTAAAAGGACTCAGATAACTGTTAACGGCACAGTGCAGGGTGTGGGGTTTCGGCCCTATGTGTATAATTTGGCGCACGCTTGCGGCTTAAAAGGCTTTGTGACCAACACCTCCGCAGGCGTAAAAATTGAGGTCGAGGGAGAGGAAACGGAAAGTTTTATGCAGCGCCTTTTAAAAAATCCGCCGCCGCTTTCACATATAGATTATATCAACACCTCAACACTACCCACGGAGGGTAGCAGCGATTTTGAAATCCTGAGCAGCATTTCCGACGAAACATCATTTACTATGCTCTCCCCCGATATATCAATTTGTGAGGATTGTTTAAGAGAAATGTTCACACCCTCAGACAGAAGGTATCTGTATCCTTTTATCAATTGCTCCAACTGCGGCCCCAGATATACGATAACTAAAGCCATCCCCTACGACAGGGCAAACACAACAATGTCTGTGTTTACAATGTGCGGTGAGTGCAGGGCTGAGTACGAGAGCCCCGGCAACAGACGTTTTCACGCCGAGCCGATAGCATGTCACAGCTGCGGGCCGAAAGTTGCGCTTTTCCCGGAAACCGGACTCTCAGCACATCCCCTACTTAAAGCCGTAGAGTATTTAAAACAGGGGGCAATACTGGCGGTTAAAGGCCTTGGGGGCTATCACCTCTGTTGTGATGCTCTGAATGAGGAAGCTCTCAGGAGGCTAAGAAATAAAAAAAGACGAGATAAAAAACCCTTTGCCATGATGTCACCCGATATAACTGCAATTGAGGAGTTTGCACATGTTTCAGCCCGAGAGAGGGAAATGCTTCTGAGTCCACAACGGGCTGTTGTGTTGCTAAAGAAAAAGGGCGGCATACCGCATGGTGTAAGCAGCCGGAGTCCATCGTACGGCTTTATGCTGCCCTACACCCCTCTACATTATCTCTTGTTCCATTATCCTTGCACTGCAGCCGTGGAAAACACTTTTTTCCCTCCGGCACAATATAACTTTAAGGCGCTGGTTATGACAAGTGGAAACCAGCCTGGTGAGCCGATAATATCGGACAACGGGGAGGCGATAAAGAAGCTCTCCACCGTGGCCGACGCCTTTATCACACACAACAGGGATATTTACATGGCAATTGACGACTCTGTGTTAAGCGTGCGGGCTGAGGGCACGATAAACCTCATAAGGAGAGCACGCGGGTTTGTGCCGGCTCCGGTTATGCTTTCTGAGGACGGCCCCGATACGCTGGCTCTCGGTGGTGATATAAAAAACACTTTTACGGTGGCAAAGGGCTGCTACGCAATACCGGGGCCCCACACCGGAGATATGGAACACATTGATACAATTGAATTTTTCAGCCTCAACCTTGCAAACATAATGTCCATGTATAATATAAAACCTCTGGTTGCAGCCTGTGATATGCACCCGGGGTATTTCTCCTCTGAGTACGTTTCAGGCAGCACAGTGGTGGTAAAAACGGCAGTTCAGCACCATCACGCCCACTTTGCCTCCGTGGCGGCGGAGCACAATTTACAAGGTAAAGCAATCGGTGTTGTGTTTGACGGCACAGGGTACGGCACGGATAACAACCTGTGGGGCGGGGAGTTTTTAGTTGCCGATGTTTATGAGTTTGACCGTGCAGCACATTTTAAATATATTCCACTTCCCGGAGGCGCACAGGCTGTCAGAGAACCCCGCAGAATGGCTGTAAGTTATATTGTGGATGTTTATAAGGAAAACACCATGGCTGTGCTGCAAGACCTTGGATTTATAGAAAGGCACGGGAGGCAATTTACAGAAAATCTGCTTCGGATAATCCCGCAGAGACAGTACAGCCCGTTGTCATCGAGTGCCGGACGGCTGTTTGATGCGGTAGCGGCACTGCTGTGGCTGTGTGATATAAACACATTTGAGGCAGAGGCCGCTATGGCTTTGGAGTCTGTAATTGATGAGGATTACAGCGGCAGCTATCCTTTTTCTATAACAACTGAGCGTTTCATAGATTTTTCATTAACCATCTCAAAAATAATTGAGGATATATTAAACGCTGTGGATACAGGTAGAATATCGGCCTCATTTCACAACACCATGGTAGCCGTAATTTGCGAGGTTGTTAACAGAGTAAGCAAAGAGAGAAATATTAGAAATGTGGTCTTAAGCGGAGGGACTTTTCAGAATGCCTTTCTTGTAAATAAGACAGTACGGGCTCTTAAGGAAACCGGCATGGCTGTTTTTGTAAATGAAAGGGTCCCCTGTAATGACGGAGGGCTGTCTCTGGGCCAGGGTTACATAGCACGGGAGAGATTAAAAAACAGCGAGGTTATATGAATGGCTTTGTAAAGCTAATACATGATATAACACCACCTAAGCACCTTAAGCTCATGGAAGTATGCGGCACTCATACGGTAAGCATTTTCAGAGGCGGAATAAAATCCCTGCTTCCTAAGGAAATAACACTGATAAGCGGCCCCGGCTGCCCCGTGTGTGTGACAAGCGTTAAGGACATTGATGCTGCAATAAGTCTGTCAATGACTCCAGGTGTGATACTTGTGACCTTTGGAGATATGATGCACGTCCCCGGCGGAGACAGAATGTCTCTGTATAAGGCAAAAGCACAGGGGGCATGTACAGAGGTTGTGTACTGCCCGCTGGATGCACTTAAAATTGCAACAGACAACGGCAGTTCAAAGGTAGTGTTTTTTGCAACAGGTTTTGAGACCACCTCGCCCTCAATAGCAGCGACCATTGAGGAGGCCGGAGACAGAGGCATCGGTAATTTTTATGTTTACAGCTCCCATAAGCTTGTACCGCCGGCACTCAGCGCTCTTATGAGCTCTCCGGCGGTGGATATTGACGGTTTCATTCTCCCAGGCCACGTTAGCGCCATAATCGGTAAAGAGCCCTATGAGTTTTTGGCATCGGATTATGCCAAACCCGGTGTAATCACCGGATTTAGCACTGATGATATCTTGATGGGCATTTACATGCTGCTTTTACAAATATCTGATAAAAAAGCTGAGATACAAATACAGTACACCAAAGTGGTAAGACCGGAGGGCAACCCCAAAGCAATTTCTAAGATTCACAAGTATTTTGATGTTTCAGACACTTATTGGCGCGGGATTGGGCAAATTCCCCAAAGTGGGTTAATCCTCAAAGATGAGTATTCACAGTGCGATGCTAAGAAACGCTTTTCAATAGAGATTGACCACTGCAACCCTGAATCAAATGCCTGCATGTGTGGAGATGTTTTAAGAGGGCTGAAGAGTCCGCCTGAGTGTGCACTGTTTGGTAAGGGCTGTAAACCGGAAAATCCAGTTGGGGCCTGCATGGTAAGCTCAGAGGGCAGTTGTGCCGCATATTATCGTTATGGAGGGGCGGCGGATGGATAGAATACTATTGGCTCACGGCAGTGGCGGGAGGCTTATGCACACACTCATCGAGGAGTGCTTTGCTCCGGCTTTTGATTTAGGACAGTTGTGTGATTGCGCAATTTTAAATACCGCTGCGGGCAGGCTGGCCTTTACCACAGATTCATTTGTAGTGTCCCCGTTGTTTTTTGATGGTGGTGATATTGGAACGCTTGCAGTAAACGGTACTGTAAATGATCTGTCGGTCTCAGGAGCTAAGCCGCTATACCTTAGTGCCGGATTTATAATTGAGGAAGGTTTTTTAGTCTCACACCTGGCTAAAATAGTGCAATCTATGTCAAAGGCGGCGGCGGTGGCAGGGATTAAAATCGTAACGGGTGATACAAAGGTAGTAGAGAAAGGCAAGGCGGACGGGATTTTCATAAACACATCCGGCATCGGACTACTGCCTGAGGGCATAGATATATCCCCAGTAAAAATAAAAACATCAGATGTTGTCATAATAAGCGGCGGGATAGGTAATCACGGTGCCTGCATAATGGCCGGGCGCAACGGACTGAGTTTTACGCCACCTTTAAAGAGTGACACAAGGGCGTTAAATGCTCTGGTCAAAGAAATGCTGTTATGCACAAAAAACATACATTTCATGAGAGACCCGACACGCGGCGGCGTTGCCACCACCCTTAAAGAGGCCGCAACAGCCTCAGGCCTTTGTATAAAGATAAAAGAGCAGTGCTTACCCATCGAAAATCAGGTAAGAGGCCTGTGTGACCTTCTGGGGCTTGACCCGCTCTACATTGCCAATGAGGGGATTTTAATAGCTATAGTTAACGCCTGCGATGCTCCAGGCCTGCTTGAGAAAATGAATCGACACCCTGACGGCAGTAATGCTGCAATAATCGGCGAGGTGCTTCCTGCTCCATCGGGCGTAGTAATACTTGAAACTGCTCAAGGTGGTAAACGTATAATTGAAATGCTGACAAACGACCAACTCCCCCGGATATGTTAATACCGGCGGTACCTGTTTCATTATTTCTTGCGTTTCAGATAGAGTCTTATCCTGACTGGTAAAGGTATAAAATTCCTTATCTCTCTCATTACAAGAGGGCATTCGCTTTTTACGCTTTCCTCTACCCGCTTAACCATCAGAATTCCTCACGGTTTTCTTTGCTGTTGTGTACAGCAACTAATCGGGCTTACCATGTTCCGCTAAAATTACATGTTGATGGTTTAGCTTCTCCCTGTACACCGATGGGTTTCATGTCCGTGTAACATTATTTGAGAGAATGCCAACCACCCATTCATCTTTTGGTCGAAGCCTCTCAGCATCTTTGGCTTTCAGGAGTAACGGCGCTTACGGCAGTTCACTTATGTTAAGCATACCATCTGAAGATTAGCCCCCTACTGATTGATGCTATCAGTCTCTCCTCACGGGTTGGAGTTAACGGGTTACATTGTCGTCCGGGCTTCAAACAGATGCGTTACCACCTCTGCTTGCCGGACTAAGCTACCTGCTACGGAAAACAGGGTTAAGTCCTTATTCTATAAGGCTTTACAATAATTAAAGCGACTTCATGCCGCACGTCAAAAACTCCTTCAATTCATCCACTGAACCGGCTTTCTTGATAAAATTTTTAAATTCTTCTAATTTATCTATAGTGTTTAAGGCCTTAACCATATTCATCAACTCAAGTCCGGCTGAACCATATTTTAGTTCAAGCCCTAATTCAATGCCTTCAAGCAATCCATCACGCTTACCCTCAAACAACCCTTTCTGTTGACCCTCAAACAATCCCTGTTGTCGTCCTTGTTTAAATCTCACATCTCTTTCTAAATTATAAACTAATGCCATATCCTCCGCCTCCTTACATACTTCGTTCTGTAAATCCCTTAGTTGTGACAGGACTTCCACTTGCCTTATGTACTTTGCACGAAGCGTTTCTTCCTTTGGCAACTTTAAAGGCTGAGATTGCCACACCCCCTGCGGGGGTTCGCAATGACGGCACGGGGTTGTTGCTCCAACGTTTTTTATTCGTCATTACGAGGAGCGTTAGCTTCGTGGTAATCTCATCTTTTAACACAAGTTTACTAAGCCGGTTTAATATTTCTCGTAAGTTTAGTTTCTACTGCCGTGGATTTAACTATTTTTAACCCGATTACTTCTGTAATTAGGGTATCTACGACATCCTTCAGTATCTCCTTTATAACCTTGTCATAGCGTTTTGGCATTTGGTGATATTATAACATTTGGGTAAATTAATGCACTAAAGGCGTTCGGTGGTTTGAATTTCCTCCATCCCCATCCTTGTTGTTCCACCCGACTTTATCACTTCGTGCACAAAAGAGAGCGTGAAAACGCCTAAAAATAAGTGACTATAGTTAGGGCGGAAAATGTAGTGCCCTGTTTTTTGTTTTTTCCTTATATATCAATACGTTAGCTCTTAAAAGTGATGAAGTCGGGAAAAGTTTAACTTTAATGATACTCTCCGCAAAGGTTTGCATAATCACAGTAAGGGCAAATGCTTTTACGTTCAGATGCCGGCGTGAAGGGAATATTTACATTGTTTGTTTCTTTAATGAGTGCTGTAATTATGCCGCTTAACTTGCCGTAAACCTCAGAGACATCATCCTTAGCGGTAAAAAGCGGCAATTCTATTTTTTCGTTTAAGTAGTTTCTGCCAAGCATTAAAAACATAGCGTTAAGGTTTTCTATTTTCTCATTCCGGCTTTTTAAAAACAGATACAGATAAAATGGCAGTTGAATGCTCCCGATATATTTAGTCCATGTGGTTCTGTCTTCAAAAATTAATTTGTCTTTTCGGATTGCATAAGCTGCCGGATTCGCTGAGGTTTTAAAATCCACGATGACGATTTTTTCATTTATGCTTAGGATTAGGTCTATTCGCCCCCCAATATTATATCCCTCAGAGGCGGCTGTAAGTTGTTTCTCAACTCCAAGGACTTTTACCTCATTATTTCTGACAAGGACATTAAGATAGCCGCTTATGAAATCACCAAGATGTTTTTTCACCTGGTTTTTCATAAGATATGCCGCTGCGGAGGCATCCTTACCGTAAGATTTAAGAAACGCTGTTTCAACCAGATGGTTGACCTCACGTATGCTTAATCTGTCTTCAGTCAGGATACCTTCAGTCTTAGCTGAAAAAAAATCCCTCAGCACCTTGTGAACAAACAAACCGACATCGGCAATTTCAAGACTTCCCGATACAGTCTCCCGCCGGTATAACGACAGCACGTAGCGGTAATAAAACATGAGCCCGCACCTGAGATATGTATCAAGTGACGTGGCACTCAGGGTAACTGTGTTTCTCAGAGCCTCTAACATTTCAGGTGTTTTCGATGCCGGCTCAACAGGTTGATTGCGCAATTCTATTTTATATTGAATCTGTCTTATATGTCCGTTAAGCCGCCCTGAGGCCTTTTGTTTTTCCCACAGAATTTTTTCAACAAAACGGCTGCGCTCTTTTCTGTCGTTTTCCACATAAAATATGTGTGCCTCCTTTGCACCCCTTAACAAGGTTTCAAAGTAGTACAAGGAAAGACGTTCTTTGTCTTCATATGCCGGAAGCCCAAGCATAATCCGTACCTTAAACGGAAGCAGGGTATCTTCCTTTCCGGCCACTGGTACAATCTCCTCATTGGTATCTAAAAAAATCACACGATCAAATTGTATGTTTCTCGTCTCCAAAAAACCCAACACTTGTAAGTCCCGAAGCGGTGTGCCTTCAAAAGGACAGTGACAGGTGGAAATATACTTTCTAAAGAGGTTAAAGTAACCGGAAAGGCTGGAAAATTCCATATCCTTTAGCAGGCTTCGGCTTATTGTAAATAATGCCTCGGCAAATGCCTCGGCAAACGGATAAAAATATGGATGGCTCTTTGCCGTTGTATTGTCATAAATATAACTTAAAATTTTAAGGCATCCGCCGGCAAAATCACCTATGTTTTTGAAACTCAAAAAACTGCTGATAAAGGCATTATGAATGCCTTTTAAATGCCCTCTGAGACTATCCTCCTCTATTACCTCCGCTGAGCCGTCAAGTTTTTTGATGATTTTTTCAAAGATTCCGTTTAGATTTTCTATCTCGCTGAGTTTAAGAAATGTCCTTGCCCTGTTGGATGAAAGCTCCTCTTCTATTGTGTGAAAAACTATTCTTGTAAGTTCAGCCTGTCCTTTGAAAAACACGTTTTTAGTGTATGGGTGAAGTGTAAACTTAATATAGTCAGGCACATATACCCTGTCGTCTTCCATAGACAGGATTGTTTCCATAAGACTTTGAAAAAAGCCATAAACCGGAGTCCGTATTAACGGATACCCCAGCGATACATTATAGGAGGTCTCACCAAATGACGATATGCCGTGATAGAGTAGCGGAAACAGTGTATCAGGAAGCGGCAGCACTATAACTGTCTTACTGAGATCACAGTTGCCGCTAAGAATGCTGCTTACGCCAAAGACCTGACCATGTGTATCAGCGCAACTTATGAGATTAATCTCAGGGCTGTCATTGCCGCTGCCATAGTCTGCAGTCTCATCAACATTCAGCGCCTTAAGAAGATTGTCAATTCCCGGGCCGTTTTGAAATATGAACCTGCTGCCTGCCGCATTTGATAATTTATTAAATATCTCCTTTTCGCTTTTTGTAAGAGCAAAAAAACCGGCAAAAATAATTCGATCAAATTTTTGTAATGCATCAACATCAACTTCCTCAGCGGCTTTCACATACCTTGTCGAGCGGGTGGAGAGATTCAGAGTTTTTATCTTAGCATAAAATTCTTTATAGAAAAACGAGAGCGAATTGAGCATATCTCTGGTGCGGGGGGGCAGCGCATCCTCCGCTATATGGTCAATCTCAGTGACAGCTTCTATGTTGACATGTTCAATGTAAAGCTCCTCGATATCTTTGTAAATATCGATTCCCACGGAGAGGAAACTATCAGCGCCAAGGTAACAATCCCCGCCGATTGGCTTTATCGCCTGTCTGTGAAGTTTATAGAGGATCGCAATGGCATCCAGCGTATCCGTTTTTCTTTCGTGATGATTCAGTACCTCGGTATAAATATAATCCACAAACGCATCCATTGAAAAAATCAGAGGAGGTATAAATGCGGTTCCGTCCTTATCTGCTATTGCTTTTCTTAAAAAATGCCCGGGACGTTTGCCTGGGAAAACCACTACGTTGGATGAATAATCGTTACCATCCGTGACCAGCAGTGAGAGAATCTCATCTATAAGGTTTTCGTTTGAGGATAGTATTTTGACTCCCTTCATTTTTATTCTGAATGCAGCTTAGTATAATCGCTGGTTGACATTGAGCTCAAAGATTTATTTCTGCTTCTAAAAATCATGCGGTTCAATTATAAAAACAGTTTTATAGTTGCACAAGAACACACGTAACCATAGCAGCCACCCCCTCGCCCCTGCCGATAAAGCCCATTTTCTCATTGGTTTTTGCTTTGATATTGATACAGCCCGCCTGTATGCCTGATTTTGATATGGCCTCTTTCATCCTCTCAACATAAGGAGATATCTTTGGAGCCTCAGTTATCACAACACAGTCTGTCCACTGCACCTCAAACCCAAGCTCTTTAATTTTATCAATAACTACAGAGAGCATCGCAACACTGTCGGCATCTTTCCACCTCGGATCGGTATCTGGAAAAAGTTTGCCGATGTCGCCAAGCCCCGCCGCACCTATTATGGCATCCGTTATGCTGTGGGTTAAGACATCAGCATCGGAGTGCCCCGCAAGGCCATACTCAAAGGGTATCTCCACACCGCCTATGATTAGTCTTCCGCCTTTTACAAACCTGTGGCTGTCATACCCAATCCCCACGCGTATCACCGTGAAAATCCACCCCGTGAGACTATAAACTCTGCATAGTCCATGTCTTCCTTTGTGGTAATCTTGATGTTTCCATAAAATGACGGTACTATTTTTACTCTACCCCCGTAGTGCTCTATCGCCGATGTGTCATCTGTAAACTCAAGGTTATCTGCGGCAGCCCTCTCATATGCTCTGTAAATCGTCTCATGCCGGAAAACCTGCGGGGTTTGCACGGCCATCAGCTCCTGCCGCTTAAGTGTCCTCTCAACATATAGGCCGTCTTTAACTTCCTTGACCGTGTCTTTAATGTTAACGCCTGCCACCACTGCATCACAGCCGTGCAGTGAATTTATACAATTTAGCACCAACTCCGCCGTTACAAACGGCCTTGCCCCGTCATGGACGACAATCCGTGCGCTTTTGTCTTCAATTAACCTAAGCGCATTTAAAACCGATTGCTGACGAATCCGCCCCCCGGGAGCCACCCTCCTGACTTTAGTTATCCCATACTTCTCAACTATCAAATCACAGTCCCTTAAATCACAGTCTCTTAGTACCGGGATGATTTCATCAATAATGTCCAGGTTCTGAAATACCTCTAAAACACAGGCAACCACAGGTTTACCGCAAATTGTGTGGAATATTTTATTTTTTTCAGAGTTAAATCTGCTGCCCTGACCGGCGCCCGGTATCACTGCAACTGTAAACATTAAGACAAAACCTCAAATATCCGCAATTAGATTATTATAAAACATGTACCGGGCTGCGGCCTTAACCGCAGCCCGATACTGTCTGTTTAAAATTCGTTTGCCGGCTTAGAGAAGATCATCCTGCCCGCCGTTGTCTGAAGTACGCTCGTTACGGCAACCTCTATGTTTTTGCCTATCATCTTTCTTGCATTTTCAACAACCACCATTGTGCCGTCCTCCGTGTAGGCAACCCCCTGATTGGACTCCTTACCCTCTTTAATAATAAACACTTTCATCGTCTCCCCGGGTAACACCACCGGTTTAAGAGCATTTGCCAGTTCATTGATGTTTAACACTGAAACGTCATGAAGCTGGGCAACCTTGTTTAAATTAAAATCCGTGGTGATAATCTTTGCATTCATCATTTTTGCCAGTGCTACGAGTTTGGAGTCAACTTCCTTGATTTTTGGGAAATCCTCCTCAATTAACCTTACGGTTATGTTGGATAGTTTCTGTATCCTGTGCAAAACATCAAGACCTCGTCTGCCTCTGCTCCTTTTCATTGAATCAGATGAATCCGCTATGTGTTGAAGCTCCTGAAGGATAAACTGGGGAACAATAAAAATCCCCTCGAGAAAACCCGTGTCACAAACATCGGCTATTCTGCCGTCAATAATGGAACTGGTGTCAAGAATTTTAAGGTTTTCCTCCAGTCCCTGCCCTCTGAAAAGTCTTATAATACTGGATGCAGAAAGGTTCTCGCCCCTTATAAGACCGATTAAAAGGCCGGTATAGCCGGTAAAAGCTTCAATAAAATACGATATTACAGGGTAAACTCCTATGAGATTTCTGATAGGAAAAATGATGAGTCTGCCTAATGTAATTCCAAGAACAAGGCCGGTTATGCCGCCTACAATTTTTCCAATCTTTAATTTCTTCAGAAAATACTCGCTGCCCAACACCATTAGCCCCAGCATGATGCCGACAAAGGCTCCTTCATAAGTAAAGCCATACGGCTTCATAAGATGATATCCGCCGATTACAAAAATTACGAAAATAAAAAGCCTGAAAAATACCGCCACTTCTACACACCCCCTTATTTTAATCCCTTACCGCAACCATTACGATAAGAAGTTAAGAATTTTTGTGAAAACCTATATTTTTTTCACAGTTTTTATTATAATAGTCATATTGCCATGTTGTAAATACGTATAAAAATTATATTTATTAAACAAGGGTATTTTTCACGTGGATTCAGTAAACAAAGATAGTGTACAAGTGTTAAAAAGTTAAAATAGAAAAATATGCCCAGGAGGTACGTGACATGTTAAAAAAATATTTGTTAGCGCCGGGACCTACACCGGTGCCTCCGGAAGCACTCCTTGCCATGGCAATGCCCATGATTCATCACAGAGCGCCGGATTTTATCCCCATCCTTGAGTCAGCCCGCAAGGGGCTTAAGTGGCTGTATCAGACAGGCAACGACGTTTTAATCCTCAGTTGTTCCGGCACCGGCGGTATGGTCGCATCTGTTACCAACTTTTTCAATAAAGATGACAAGGTGCTTGTGATAAACGGCGGAAAATTCGGAGAGCGGTGGCTTAAGATTGCTAAGTCCTATGGGCTTATCCCTGTGGAGTTAAACGTCAACTGGGGGTATTCGGTAAAGCCTGAAGAGGTGGCTGAGATACTTAAGAAAGACGGCGGCATTAAAGGAGTGTTTGTGCAGGCAACTGAGACCTCAACCGCCGTCAATCACGATATAGAAGCTATCGGCAAAGTTGTCAAAAATCATGACTCCATATTTGTTGTTGACGCCATAAGCTCATTGGTTGCCCATGATTTAAAAACCGACGACTGGGGGGTGGATATAATGGTAGGGGGGTCTCAAAAGGGGCTAATGCTGCCACCGGGGCTTGCCTTTGTAAGTGTCTCTGAAAAAGCATGGAAAATGGCCGAAAAATCTAAACTTCCCCATTACTATTTTAACTTAAAAGTGGAAAGACAAAAACAAAGTGAAAACCAGACAAATTTTACATCGCCGGTTACCCTTATAATCGGTCTCAACGAGTGCATAAAGATTCTGGAAAAAGAGGGACTCCAAAATGTCTTTGACCGGCACACACGGCTTGCTAATGCCACCCGTGCCGCCGCCACAGCACTGGGCCTCGGCCTTTATGCAAAGGAAAATCCCAGTAACTCAGTTACCGCCATTGAGGCCCCGGCCGGTGTTGACGGGCAGAAAATCTATAAAGTACTCAGGGAGACCTATGGAGTGACATGTGCCGGAGGACAGGATGCCGCAAAGGGAAAAATATTTAGAATCGCACACCTGGGTTATGCAGACAGGTTTGATATTATTACGGCAATCTCAGCTATAGAGATGACCCTTAGGAGACTTGGCGCCGAGGTGGCCCTTGGCAGGGGCGTGGCTGCGGCTGAGGAGCTGCTCTTTTAGCTCAACGTATTGTTTATTTAGTAAAGCAGGTATAATTGAAAAAGCATCAGGAGGTTTTATCAGATGAGGGTTTTGGTAAGTGATAACATATCGGCAAGAGGAGTGGAAATACTAAAAAGCGCCGGTCTTGAGGTTGAAGTAAAGCCTGGGATGAGTGTGCAGGAGCTTAAGGACTGCATAGCCGGTTATGACGGCATAGTGATAAGAAGCGCAACCAAACTGACAGCCGATGTAATAGAAAGAGCTGAGAAGCTGAAGGTAATAGGCAGGGCAGGCTCCGGCCTTGACAATGTGGATAAAAGTGCAGCTACTAAAAAGGGCATAGTTGTAATGAACACCCCGGGTGGAAACACCATAACAACGGCTGAGCACACTATCGCACTGCTTTTCTCTATGGCAAGAAAAATACCACAGGCCACACAGTCAATGAAAGACGGCAAGTGGGAAAAGAAAAAATTCATGGGTGTAGAGCTCTTTAATAAAACACTTGGAATCATAGGTATAGGTAATATCGGAGCACAGGTTGCAAAGCGGGCAATTGGACTTCAGATGAATGTGGTTGGGTTTGATCCGTTTCTTAGTGAGGAAACGGCTCTGAATATGGGCATAAAAAAGGTGTCTCTGGATGAGCTTTTTAAAGACTCAGATTTTATAACAGTGCATACGCCTATGACACCTGAGACGAAAAATGTAATAAATACACAGAGTATAGCAAAGATGAAAACCGGTGTGAGGATAATAAACTGTGCCCGTGGGGGCATAGTGGATGAAAAAGCCCTGCTTGAGGGCATAAAGAGCGGGAAGGTGGCGGCGGCGGCACTGGATGTGTTTGAAAAGGAGCCCCCTGAGGTGCTGTCCCTTATCGGCCTTGACGAGGTAGTCTGCACGCCGCACCTGGGCGCCTCAACCATGGAAGCCCAGGAAAACGTTGCCCTGGCTGTGGCCGAGCAGGTGGCGGATTATCTTGTAAACGGCACTATCAGAAATGCTGTGAACTTCCCCTCAATTCCTCAGGACAAAGTAGCTGTTTTGAAGCCATACATAGACCTGGCAAGCAGGATGGGCGCTTTTGCCTCTCAGTTTATTGAGCATGAGGTTAGAGAGATAAACATAGAGCTGACCGGTGAGGCCGCAGAGATCCCTGCAGAGGCGGTTGTAATAGCAGCCGTGAAGGGATATCTGAACCCCATACTTGAGGAGACCGTAAACTTTGTAAATGCTCCGATAATTGCAAAAGAGCGCGGCATTGATGTAAAGGTGACAAAGAGCGCCGATGCAGGGGCATATAACACAATGCTGACGTTAAAAATAAAATGTGACGGAACAGACCATGTATTTTCCGGCACATTGTTCAGCAAAAATGACCCTCGAATTATCAAAATCAACAACTACTCCCTTGAGTTGATTCCTGAGGGCATTGTGCTGTTTATAAATAATGTGGATAAACCCGGCGTGATAGGCAGCATAGGGATGCTGCTGGGTGAAAGCGGAATTAACATAGCCCGCATGTCCTTTGGAAGAGAATCAAAAGGCGGTGTGGCCATTTCAGCGGTAAGTGTTGATGACGATATAAGCAGCGAAATTATGGGCAAAATAAAAAAACTTGCCAATATCATAAGTGTTAAAAAAATAACCATAGATTAGGTGATACATGCACACGGAGGCACAATGGCAAATATATTAGTTGTAGGGGCACAGTGGGGCGATGAGGGTAAGGGTAAGGTGGTTGACTGCCTGACGGAGAGAGCGAATGTTGTTGCCCGTTACCAGGGCGGACACAACGCCGGCCACACGGTAGTAATAGGTGAAGAGCAGTTTATACTTCATCTTATCCCCTCAGGAATACTTCATAAGGAAAAGCTCTGCATCATGGGTAACGGACTGGTAATCCACCCTGAGGCTTTGATTGAGGAGATAGAGGAACTCAGAAAGCGTAAGGTTGAGGTTGGTAACAATCTCAAGGTTAGTAAGAGCGCTCATATGATAATGCCCTACCACGCCGTACTGGATAGTGTTAAAGAGTCGAAAAAGGGAGAGAAGAAAATCGGCACAACAGGGCGCGGCATAGGGCCTGCCTATGCCGATAAGATTGCCCGCTCCGGTATTCGGATTTCCGACCTCTACTGGCCTGAAATATTTAAGGAGAAGGTTACAAACAATCTTGTAGAGATAAATTTTTTGTTAAAAAATCTCTATCATGAAGAGCCACTGGATGCTGTGGTAATTTACGATAAGTACATGCGCTGCGCAGATATGCTTGCCCCACATGTGGATGACACAGATGTGATAATTGACAACGCAATCAAAGACGGCAAGCAAATACTCTTTGAGGGCGCTCAGGGTACAATGCTTGACATAGACCACGGAACGTACCCGTTTGTTACGTCATCCAGTGCCTGTGCAGGAGGGGCTATGACCGGTCTGGGGGTGGGGCCAAAGAAGGTGGATGAGGTTTTCGGGGTGGTGAAGGCTTACACAACGCGTGTGGGGGGAGGCCCGTTTCCAACCGAGCTGCTCAACAATACAGGGGAACTGCTCAGAGAAAAGGGCGGGGAGTACGGAGCAACCACAGGGCGCGCACGACGCTGCGGCTGGCTTGACTTAGTTGTTCTCAGACATGCTGTAAGGGTAAACGGCCTCACAGGGCTAATCATTACAAAACTTGACATATTGGACGGATTTGATAAGATAAGTGTCTGTGTCGGTTACAAGAGCAATGGAAAGATTTTAAATGATTTCCCTACGGAACTACCGGTACTTGAGGCTTGTCAACCCGTGTACGAACACTTTGACGGATGGACTGAAACCTCCGGCGCAGTACAATCTTTTGACAGGCTCCCTGTAAATGCAAGGGCATATTTAAAAATGATAGAGGAAAAACTAGGCATACCCATAGTTATTGTCTCAACCGGCAAAAAAAGAGAAAACATAATATATCTGAAGGATTTTTAAAGTAAGAGTTATACCCTATGGGGCTGGGATTACAAATAGCTAATGCCGTAAGCAGGCTTTTTTATCCCTGCCCGTGTCCTCTGTGTTCAACGGCCGGGAAAGATGATATCTCCGTCTCTCCCATTTGCAGGGACTGCTGGAATACAATAGAGCGGCTTAAAGGCGGCATTTGCCGCCTTTGTTCAAAGCCGGGCCTTCATACCGGCGTTACCATTTGCGGTGATTGCTATAAGGACAGGCCAAACATCTCAGGTCTTTTAGCATATGGTATTTATGACGGAGCGCTAAAAGAGGCGATACATCTTTTCAAGTTTTCTAAGATTTTTAGATTCTCAACGCCTCTTGGTAAATTACTATGTCAATTGCCAGCTCCACAGGCAGACGTCTTAGTGCCGGTTCCCTTAACAAGAAGGAGACTTCATTACAGGGGATTTAATCAAAGCCTTCTGCTTGCCGATAAAGTTTCCAAACATACAGGTATTAAGTTAGCCCGCGATTTATTGCTAAAAAAAAGGGAAACACCCAGTCAATCTCTGCTTAACAAAGCTGACCGTACAAAGGCACTCAGAGGGGCTTTCTACACAGCCGCAGATGTTCAAAACAAGAGCGTTATCCTCATTGATGACGTTGTAACAACAGGCACAACTATCAACGAATGCGCAAAAACACTGCTTAAAGCCGGCGCCTCCGAGGTCAACGCCGTTGTGCTGGCCAGAGCTGTGGATAAATCATATAGGTAGAGAGATAAGGGGAAGGACTCTGTCCTTCCCCTTATTACCCCATCCTGTAAGGGGGCCAGCCCCCTTAACCCCTTCATCTCATTGTTTTATTTGGATTAATAGTATGCTTTGTCATAATTATTTGGATTTTTAAATATTAATTACGTGGATACAGCATATGCTGTAATGGTCTGTTATGTACTACTATTTGCGAAAGTGAAAACACCCAAAAACATATTATACCACTTTACTATTATGACAAAACATTATAATAAGTGAAAGTAGCAGAATTCAATGAAAAAGCTGATAATATATATAATATAAAATAAAAAAGAAAACAGGGTGTCTCCTCCCCGGATACACCCTGCCCAATTATTTTTACGACCATCTGTTCCTCTTCAGAAAACTCCCCGAAACTACCCAATATCCATGACAATATGTGCCTGTGAACGTTGCCTGAATATTAACTATAATACGCAATTACTGTGCCATATTAATAATTAAGATTTTTAAAATATTATCTCCCGGCATTTGAATTTAACTTATTGATTTTATTATGTTTCTCGCAACATGGTTTATTCCTGTTATTCTTATCAAATTTCCGGATACTAAAAAACATGATATTTGATTCACACATTGTGTGCTAAAACATGCACACATGCAAAATATTTCACATTGAAACGTTGTGATCCTTAAAATGAATTAGAATTGGAATAATTCCATATAAAGCTCTCAGTTTAAACAGATTATTGCTCCAATCCTGTTTTTTCCCTTTTTCTTACTGGACAGCACGCAGGAGGTGGAAGAGGTTCTGTGTATTCTTTGTTAAGTAACGTCAATATATCAATAATGATAGGATCAACCAAAAAATAACACCTGAGATTACCATCCATATAGTAGTTAATAACCCCATGGTTTCGCAGTAAGGAAAGGTGTTGGGATACGTTGGGTTGGCTTATTTCCAGAAATTTCTCAAAATCACTGACACACTTAACTCCCTTCCTGAGTTCTTCCAGAATTCTGATTCTCACAGGATGTGCAATCACCCTTAATAACTCTATTTTTTTACCTAAACTTTTCATAGTATTGCCCCCTAATGACATTTAATATAACTTTTTAGTATTGACTTAATCAAGGCGCCTATATTATATTAGTATATTCTAATATTAGAATTAACTAATATACAGAGATGGAGGAATTTCCTATGCAGTTAAAATTGTTTCTTAACGAACCGCCCGGCAACAGGTGCACTAATATCCTAAGCTCAGTTATTAATCTGATGAACAAATATGATCTTGAATTTACAATACTTAAAAAAAGTGATATTAAAAACAACATGTGTTTAGGTTGTGGTCATGCAGAGCCGGAATTCCCTGCGGTTAGCATTGACGGACATGTTGTTTTTGAGGGGCGAAATGTAACCTCTGAGGAACTTGAAAATGAAATTCTTAAAAGGATAAAAGGTCAAAAAATATGAGCGACTACGGATTACTGATAACAGTGTTTTTTATAGGTGTAACAGGAGCCTTTTTTTCCGGTATGTTGGGTCTGGGAGGTGCCATAATCCTCGTGCCCATGATGCTTTATATTCCTCCCTTGCTTGGTGTGGGGATACTTAGTATGAAACAGGTTGCAGGGATTACTATAGTTAGGAGCAGGATTTACAAAAAAAATACCGGCTCAGGCATTAAGAAAAGCTCTTGCTGTTATGATAGCACTGGCAGCCGTTCGTATGTGGATAGATGTTTTAACCATGTGAGATAGTAATATAACAACTAGAAAAATTGGAATTTGCTGTTGAAATGAAAGATGCTCTATACTTTACAAATCCTAAAAGAGAAAGAGCTTCCTTTAAAGTGCTGACAAATTACAGAAAACATATGATGATTTAATACTTATCGCTGACAAAATGATATTTTGAACCATAAAAAAGTATAGTTCCGCTGTAACTTAAAACTTTTTCCAAAAAAATCCTTTTTACTTTGGATATTGATTTTCTATATTGTATTTCGGGTCATTTAAAAATTCTTGACAATAAGATGTTAAAGATATATAATTGCAAGTTATGTTACAAGTCCATATTCCAGATAACCGGCCGGTGTTATGGTGGTGTAAGGGTTTAGAGCAGGTTTGCCTACGTGTTACAACCTCAAGACAAGAAAGCTGCGCCGTTGAGGTTAATCGTAAAACGGGTTAGAATAGGCCACGCATAGTGTGGCAAATGTATATAAATAAAATGTTAAGGAGATAAGGAGTTATGGAAAATGTCTTACTGGCGCTGATTTTCGGTATCAGCATAGTCGGCATTTTAGTAGCGTTCATGTTTGCCAAATGGGTTTTAGCAAAAGATGACGGCACAGAGAACATGAGAGCTATATCAGATGCTATCAAAGAGGGCGCAAACGCCTTTCTAAAAAGGCAGTATCAAACAATAGTGATACTTGCGGCAATATTTTCTGTGGTTTTATTCGTAGGCTACGGTCTTGTCAGACAACATCAGTCTTTTGACCCTGTGTCATCGAGTGTTGAGTTGGCTATATGGATAACACTGTCTTTTGTGTTTGGAGCGATATGTTCACTGTTTGCCGGCTACATAGGCATGTGGGTAAGCATAAGGAGTAATATAAGAACAGCGGCGGCGGCACGGTATAGTGTAAACGATGCGCTTCAGGTTGCCCTCAGAGGTGGTGCGGTATCGGGGCTTATGGTGGTTTGTATGAGCTTGCTGGGCGTTGCCGGCCTTTATGTACTTGTTAAAAACTTTGCACATGTGGATGCCGTTAAGGTTCCTTTTATGATAGTGGGTTATGGTTTTGGAGCCTCATTTGTGGCTTTATTTGCTCAGTTGGGAGGCGGTATTTATACCAAGGCAGCCGATGTGGGAGCGGACCTGGTAGGTAAGGTTGAGGCCGGCATTCCTGAGGATGACCCCAGAAACCCTGCGGTTATAGCCGACCTGGTCGGTGATAATGTCGGAGACTGTGCAGGCCGTGGCGCCGACTTATTTGAGTCAACCGCTGCAGAAAATATCGGTGCTATGATTTTGGCTGCAGTTATGGCCAGCAGTGTACCCAATGTAAACCCGGCCTGGATTATCGGCGTTATGATGTTTCCGCTGCTTGCCAGAGCCTTTGGCATAATAGCCTCGATAGTGGGTATTTTGTTTGTTAAAATCAAAGAAGATGAGGAACCGATGGCAGGGCTTAACAGAGGTTACTATGTGACCGTTGTGCTGGCCATTATAGGGCTTGCCATAGCAAGTAAACTTTTGTTTTTCCATCCGGACTATCCGGGCGCATGGAAATATCTCTTTATGGCCGGCGTTGTAGGTGTGCTAACCTCGGTAGCGTTTATATACATAACTGAGTACTACACAGAGTTCAGGTTCAGGCCGGTACGGTCGATAGCCGAGTCAAGCCAGACAGGTCCGGCCACCAATATAATAACAGGTGTGGCAATCGGTCTTGAATGCACAGCGCCGACAGCTATAGCCATTTCTCTGTCCCTTCTTTTTGCCTACTACTTAGGGCAGCACTCCGGGTTTCCAAACGCAGGGATATTCGGCACGGCGGTAGCTACAATGGGAATGCTCGGGCCGGCTGCTTATGTGTTAGCAATGGATACTTTCGGCCCGATAGCTGACAATGCCGGCGGTATTATTGAAATGAGTGACCAGCCGGAAGACGTCAGAAACAGAACGGATAAACTTGATGCAGCCGGAAACACAACAAAGGCTCTCACAAAGGGTTATGCCATCGGTTCGGCTGCTTTGGCCGCCTTTCTGCTTTTCAGAGCATACCTTGATGAGGTTAACAATTATGGACACAAAATAGAGACAGTTGACTTGGCGGAACCTGTGGTATTTGTCGGAGCTCTGCTTGGTGCAGCTCTTGTGTTTATATTTTCAGCGCTTGCGGTTAAGGCCGTCGGCACCGCTGCTTATTACGTCATTCAGGACGTCAGGGACCAGTTCAAGGAAAAGCCCGGCATTCTTGCCGGCACCGAGAAACCTGATTATGGCCGCTGCGTTGATATTGTTACAAAGGGAGCACTTAAGCAGATGGTTGTCCCGGGCCTTGTTGCAACCCTGAGCCCCGTTGTTGTGGGGTTATTGTTTAAACAAGTAGGAAAGGGCGCTGAAGCTGTAGCAGCATTTATAATGGTTGGAACAATAGCCGGTATTCTTATGGCAACGTTTTTTAATAATGCCGGTGGTGCATGGGATAATGCCAAGAAATTCATTGAGGCCGGGAATATGGGTGGTAAGGGCTCTTTTGCTCATAAGGCAGCCGTTGCCGGTGACACTGTAGGCGATCCCTTCAAAGACACTGCAGGCCCCTCACTTCACGTTTTGATTAAACTCCTTTCCACGATTACACTCGTACTGGCTCCGTTGTTTATTTAAGCCCTGGAAAAGGAATATATAAAGGCAAGGAAACCCCCTTATCCTGCTAAGGATAAGGGGGTTTTATACTAAGGGAGCCGGGCCCCTCCAAAATACCCTAATTTTGAACCCCAATCCCTATGCAAAACATTATGCTTTCAAGTAACCGGTCAAGATTTATCGGTTTTATCACATTTTTACACACCTTGTCGCTTGTGTGGTATTCGTCATTAAAAGCGGTGGTTATTATAATCGGCTGAGTTTCTTCTATTTTCAGTATTTCTTCTATCATTGTCATCCCATCCATAACCGGCATCTGAATATCGGTTATCACCACATCAATAACGGCTTTATTTAATCTGAAAATATCCAAACCTTCCCTGCCGTTGCCGGCCTCATGAACAGCGGCAACCCTTCTTTTTAGAAAACGGGTAACCAATTCCCTTATATATCCCTCGTCCTCTGCATAAAGCACAGTCAGCGATTTTAACACAGGCTCATCTTTCATATTTCTATCCTCAGTTGACAACATTCATTAATTTCTTATGCTATACCACCCCTCATCTTTTTCTCTATTATTTCCTCCGCAATTACGCATCCGTTGTCGATATTTATCACTCTCTTACAAATTTTTGGGTGTAGCTTAGACCGATAAAAGCTTTTTTTATGGTGGAGATGTCAAGCAAGTGTCTCATATCAATAAAATCGCCCTTGTTGATGACATTTTTAATTTCGGCTTCAAAATTTACCGGTTTTTCAGTCATCGGAATTGGAGAGAATATTACGCCGTGATTATGAAGCATTTCGGTCTTTCCTCCGATGTTTGCAGGATGGAGGTAAAACACTGATTTCAGCTCCTTATCGTCATAAGCCGATAAATCCATGGTGAGGTCTGCCCCAATGCCGCAAATCAACACTGTGGCGTCTCTGTGGCGGGGCGTTGTGTCTATATCAAACCATACGGCTATATTGGAGGAATGCACTATCATCTGCCCGTTTGACGGGACATTGTCCAATATGGGAGATTTTTTCACTCCTGAGGCATACACGGCAGCCATATCAGCCATCATAGCCACTCCTATTACACCCTTAAAGTCAGAGCGCCGTTGTTTTGCAGAGTTAAAAAGCACCCGATACAATTCCGTCAGCGTGCAGCCGCCCTCACTGGCGCTTTCAAAATATATATATTCATTGAATTTCCCTGTAATTGAAGCATTAAAGGTGGTTCTGACAGTTACGCCTCCGGTATCATACTGTGGAATAAAAAAATCAGGCACATCGTTGCCGTCTGTTGGAAGCCAAACCATCGTGCCCCCTATTGTCATCATCTCTCCCATTATCGGAAAGTAGTCCTCCACCTTATCCCCCAGCCCCCCCAATCCGATTGAATACTCGGTTTTTGAAAATCTCTTCGAGGCTAAGTGGTTTAAAGTGATTTTACTATAGAGCACGTCGTCAACGTTACCTAAAATCTCTATAGCGCCTGCATCCTCTGCGCCGGCAATAAACACCATAGAGCCAATACCAACCTCTTCTGACGGTAAATTATGCCAGTTGGCAATGATTGCCCTTTCCGAGGATATCTGCTCACAATAGTTTAACGCCAAAGCAGATGAATCAAAGATTGGCAGTATATTCTTAAAACCTGCCATGTCAAGGACACTTGCACAGTATCTGTTGAGATTTGACAGAGCCACTGAGCCGCCTGATTTCATTAGTTTCTTATTTATGCTGAGAATCACTCTCAACCCGGCACTGCTTATGTAATCGGTGAGACTCATATTAATTACCACACAAAGGATCTGTTCACTAAGGCTTGAATTAATGTCTTTTTCAAGTTCTTGTGCGCCTATGGTGTCAAGACGTCCCTTAACGTCTGCAAGCAAGGTTTGATCGTATAACTCTACCGAAATTTCCGTTTTAACCACAGTATTATGTTCCTTTTTCACTTACAACATCAGAGCAGCCCGCTCTGCTTATTTAGAAGTCCGCTTACCGGTTGATAAGAGTTGATTCAGGTACTACTTATTTATTTGCACGCATTTGACGTAATCGAGTTTCATATAATTCATACAACCGTTACAGGAGATGCAATCGGCGGTTTCTTTCCCCTGTTTAAACAGATTTGGGAGGTCTGGTTGTCTTATAAGAGGTCTGCCAAATGACAGAAGGTCCGCATGCCCTTGTTTTAAGATATCCTCGGCCACAGCCTTTGAACGAACCCCGCCAACCAGCATCACAGGCACTGAAACCGTTTTTTTAAACTCCATAGCCGCCATACGGTTGTATGCCTCATCCGGAGGCGTCAGAATTTTCGGCCGTGCCGTTTTAACTTTTGATTCATACATGCTGGTGCTGACCTCTATGGAATCTATGGCGGCACTCTGAAGACGTTTTGCAATCCTTAGAGCCTCAGGCAGGGTTAGCCCCCCCGGCAGATAGTCGTCATAGTTCATTTTTATATATACAGGGTAAGTGTTACCGACCTCTTTACGTATAGCCTTAACCATCTCTCCAACAAACCGAAACCTGCGCTCCTCATCGCCGCCCCAGGCATCCGTGCGGCGATTTGTGTATCCCGAGAGAAACTGGCTAACCAGATAACCATGGGCGCCGTGAATCTGAACCGCATCAAAGCCCGCCTGTTGCGCTCTCTTTGCAGCCGATGCGAAGGCATTTATAATTTCCCATATCTCATCTTCCGTCATCTCCCTGGGTAGTGCCTTCATGAAAGGCTCATACACTGCTGAGGGTGCAATCGGTTGATTGTCATCTAACAATGCCGGCACACTCTGTCTGCCCCCATGAGTTAGCTGAAGAGCAATCCTGCCACCCTCTTTATGTACAATATCGGCCATTTTTCTAAGCCCATCAACATATTTATCGTCATATATACAGAGAATCTTGTTTACCGTAAATCCACTGCGGTGCACCAGCGTATTGCCGCTTATGATTAATCCCACCCCGCCTGCGGCTAAATCCCTATACAGATTTAGTATCATATCTGTAACAAAGCCGTCATCGTCAGCCATCTTTTCATAACAGGCCGACCGTACCATCCGGTTTCTTAATTCCATTGTCCCTAGGTTGTATTTTTCTAAAAGCATACTAAAACCTCCAGTAAACTATACACAGCCAAAAAGGGCTTATTAAAATTACCGGCACTTTAGAGAGAACCTTCCTCTGCCAAAGAGGAGATTCACAGCCGGCAAAGTATCGGGAAAATTATCAGTATTTTACCAACCTTGCAATAATTTTTCCGATGATTCTTAAATTCTTCCTGTCTCTTCCGGTTATAATACTGTCATCGTAATCAGGATTAATGGTTTTAAGCAAAACCGCCTCATCGAGGTACTTTACCCTCCTTAGCGTTATGCTGTCACTGAGCATGGCGATTACGTAATCACCTGTTTTCGTATCAACAGAGGGTGAGACCATGACCTTATCATTTTGTATAAACTCCGGAGCCATGCTGTTGTCTGAAACAGTCAGAGCAAAGGCATTTTCATCCTCAGTGTCAAAGGAAACCCAGTCATCGGCATAGCCGGTCTCAAATATGTCCAGAGCCTCGTGCCATTGGCCGGCCTTTTCCCATGATATCAGCGGTATCTTTTTTGTCTTCTTTATTCTGGATTTGATAGCGGATGAATCGGAGTATATCGCCTCTTCTGAAATGCCCAGGGCTGATGCTATTCTGGTTATGTTTCTCTTGCCAAAGCCCCTCTTGCCCGTCATGTAGGCATTTAAATTCTGAGGCATCACACCTATCATCTCAGATAATTCCTTTTGTTTAATTCCTCTTTGCTGCAGAATTCTCACAATCCTTGTTCTTACTTTTTCATCTATCACCGAAATTGCCATAATTGCATTAATTATACAGAAAAAAAAACAAAAAATCAAATGAAATAATTGCTAAAACAACTTACAAATGTTTATATTATAAAATAGGTGACTTTGAATATGGACATAATAATTCAGGCAGTGGTAATATTTTATTAAGGTGGCAGGCAGCGCAGGATATAAGGAGGGCTTTTAGTTGAAAATCTCTAAGGACTCCATACTGATGAAAGTGTTTAGTGAGAGGGCCTTAAGGCATCTAAACCTTGATTCACCGGCAGTCTTTTCAGCATTTATAGTCTTAACAATTTTTGTCTCCGAGTGGTTTATAATGACTTTGATTCCTCAGTTAAGTGATTTATCTAATTTTACAAGGAGCACGATAGATGCTACCTCTCTTGTGATATTTGTTTTGCCCGGCTTGTATTTTTTTCTGTTTCGTCCGCTTAAGATTCAAATCATGGAGTGCTGTAAGGCAAAACAACGTCTTAGAGACCTTAATGCAGAGCTAAACTTAAAGGTCTGCGAACTGGCGGCATCTGAGGAGCGGTTTAAAACCCTTGTAGAGACTATTCCTGATATTGTTTACAGACTGGATTCCGAGGGCAGATTTACGTATTTAAACAGCACAATAGGAAAATTAGGGTTTTCTCCTGAGGAACTAATCGGGCAGCATTTCAGTAAAATAATATCAACTGATTATGTTGAGGAGGTTAGCAGAGCATGTGTGCTGCCGAAATTGGCCGGTGTTAAAACCGGAGACAGCACCGCCCCCAAACTTTTTGACGAAAGAAGAACCGGCTCAAGGGGCACTACGGGGCTTGAGGTCTATATTCTGAAAAAAACTGATGATGCAGAGAGCGAAAGAGGCAAGTGTATGATAGCGGAGGTAAACAGCTCCGGTGTCTATGATATAGACTGTTCTACAATGAAAAGAGAGCTCTCAGGTACGATAGGAGTGATTAAACCCTTTCCTGTTGAGGCCTCAGGGACAGTTGGGATAATAAGAGATATAACGGAGAGGAAAAAAGCGGAAGAGGAATTGCTTGAGGCGGTTAAGCATTTTAAAATGATTTCAGACAGCATCCCTTCACTTATCTGGATGTCAAGTCTGGAGGGCGGATGCAGTTATGTAAACAAGCAGTGGCAGGAATTTACAGGTAAATTGTTGAGTGACAATGCCGGCGACTGTTTGAATGATATTGTACATCCTGATGATATGATAAAGACAAGAAACATTTATGCTGATTCATTTATCGAGCTTAAATCTTTTGAGTTGGAATTCCGCTTAAAAAGATATGACGGCGTATATATTTGGTTTTTAAACAGAGCGGTGCCCTTTAATTTGCCGGAGGGGAACTTCTCCGGATATATCGGGCTCTGTACAGACATAAGCAGCAGGAAAGAAGCAGAAAATGCACTAAAGGGAAAAACAGAAGAGCTTGAGGATTTAAATAAAAATTTAAAAACTCTCGTTGCCGAGGAAATAGACAGGGGCAGGAAAAAGGAGCAATTGCTGATACAACAGTCGAAAATGGCTGCAATGGGGGAGATGCTTGCAGCCATAGCCCATCAGTGGAGACAACCGCTTAATTCTCTGGGGCTCTTGATTCAGGATATGGAGGATGCGTATGAGCATGGGGAGCTTGACAGCCCCTCTATGTCAGACTCAGTTAGGAAAAGCATGGAACAGATTTCTTATATGTCGCGTACGATAGATGATTTCAGAAACTTCTTTAAACCAAGCAAAGACAGAATTCCATTTGGTGTAGTAGCGGCAATAAAGGAGCTTCTTTCTATTTTAACAGTGCAGTTTGTAAAGCTTGTGATAGAAATAAGGTTTTTTTACAAACATGGAGATACTGAAAGGGAAATTAAAAAGACAGATATAAGTGTGGCTGGTTCAGAGGAGATAATAGCGCTGGGTTACCCTAATGAGTTTAAACATGTGGTGATGAATATAGTAAACAACTCCAGAGATGCTATAGTAAGCAGGGCTGTGATAAGTCCTGGACTAAAGGGAGACATCAGAATTCTGGTTTCAAAGGTAAAGGGCAGGGTATTAATAGAAATAAAAGACAATGGCGGTGGAATCCCTAAAGAGGCACTGGGTAAGCTGTTTGAGCCGTACTTTACCACTAAAGAGGCCGAACAGGGAACAGGCATAGGGCTTTACATGTCAAAGGTCATAATAGAAAACAACATGAACGGAGCACTCTATGCACAAAACGAGGGTGACGGCGCTAAATTTACTATCGAGCTTAACGTTTATAACCAATACAGTTCATGATGATAAGATTGTGAAATCACTTTCTCGGTTCCATTGCTGTTGCAAGTTACAAAAAAAGAGCTTGCAAATTGGTGGCAAATATGTCAACATACACCAATGAGGGATACACGGCTTATTTCATGGATAAAATCTGCACGAAGGGATTTTTAGAAATTTCCTGAAGACGTGCAGGCTGGCATGATGAGTGCGCTTACGATTGCAGCCGAGGGCAGCCAGTCGGACAACGTTAAGCCTTTCAAAGGTGTTGAAGGTGGAGTCTTTGAAATAACGCTTAAACATCGGGGGGACGCTTTCCGAGTCCTCTACGCCGTGAAAATCGCTGAGGACATTTGGGTTATTCACGTCTTTCAGAAAAAATCAAAGACAGGAATTAAAACACCTCAAATGGAGGTTGACCTTATCCGTGAACGCATAAAACGTTTGAAGGAGGCTCTTCAATGAAAGACGATTTTGAATTGATACGTGGCAGCGGAAACGTGTTCCGAGACTTTAAACGTTCCAATGCCAACGTTGAACAGGCTCGAGCGATTCTTGCCGCAAAAATTATACGCACACTTGATGAACGTGGACTGTCTACACGCGAGGCTGAAAGGCTAACAGGCGTATCACATTCGGAGTTCTCACGCATCCGAAATGCACAGCTTCAGCGCTTTACGCTTGACCGGATGATTTCAATTCTCGGCAAGCTCGACGAGGAAATTGAGGTGAACGTTACCTTCAGTTCCCGCTTAACGCATGTTGAGCCGCTCCAAAGGGGCTTTACTTAATTTCTCAGACTTGCTATCATCTAAGTATAGATTAAAACAATATGACTAATCCGCTGATAGTATGTATAGGGGGGGCGTACAGTGGTGCAGGGAAGACCTCCCTTGCCGTGGCGCTCTTAAGAAGTTTAAAAGGCCGGTGGGCTGCGATAAAATACACGAAGACCTCATTTTACACATCCATTGTTGACGCCAAGGACCTGAGACATCAGGAAAGCAAGGACTCCACAGTGCTCTTAGACGCAGGAGCTGTAGCAGTGAAATGGCTACAGTGCCCATATAGTGCCCTCGATGAGGCCATAAGGTTTGCTATGTTTGACCTGCCCCCGGTTGGAGGTATTATTATAGAGGGCAATAGCCCCCGTGATTTTGTAAAAGCCGATCTCACCATTTTTGTTTCCGGTGTTGACACAGGTCGCTTTAAGGACACGGCAGTGGTGTTTTTTGAACACTCTGATATCGCTGTTGTTTTCCATTTACCGGTGGAGTATCACAAAATAAAAATTTGGCCGCAGGGGATGAAAACTTGTACCGCTAAAGTATATAATACCGGTGAGCTGGACTTTGAAACATGTACCGTAATGATTATGGAAACACTGAAAACTAAAGAGATGGAAAAAAAACTGCTTGAGAATTCAGCAAATGGTAAAATCCCCTGTGCCCAGGCAAGAGCTCTGGCGCAGGAGCTGGAGATACCTTATAAGGAATTAGGGGAGATGGCGGATAGACTTAATATTAAAATAAAGAACTGTGAGCTGGGTTGTTTTTAATTGATTATAGTATTTGAATTAGCCCTGACATGTTATTTCATATCAACAATCCTTGGCGTGCTGGAGTTAGTGAGGGGAACTAAGGCAACGTCAAGAGGTATGATGATTTTTGCAGTTTCCGGCTTTACCCTGCACACGGTGGCTGTGTTTATGAGATTTATTGAGGGCGGCCATATGCCTGTGACTAACCTTCACGAGGCGGCCTCTTTTTTTGCGTGGAGTGTGGTACTTGTGTTCTTTATTATCGAGATTAAATACAGGGTTGGTTTGCTTGGTGCATTTATCCTTCCCGTGGCGTTTATTTTGATGCTCTCATCCTCCATACTGCCCAGGGAGATAAACCCGTTAAGCCCGGTGCTCCAAAACTACTGGCTATGGATACACACGCTTTTAGCCTTTACCGGTGATGCCGCTTTTGCGGTAGCCTGCTGCGTTGGGGTTATGTATCTGATTCAGGAGCATTTTGTGAAAGCTAAAAAATTGGGCGGCTTGTTTCATCGTCTTCCAAGCCTGCGGGTTCTTGATGAGGTCAACTACAGGCTTATAACTATCGGGTTTCCACTGCTTACGCTTGCCATCTTAACCGGAGCCGTGTGGGCACAGAGTGTGTGGGGCACTTTCTGGAGATGGGATCCAAAAGAGGTCTGGTCACTGATTACATGGTTTTTTTATGCACTAATCTTACATGCCAGAATTGCCGTGGGCTGGCACGGCAAACGCTCTGCAATTCTGTCAATCGCCGGGTTTATCGCTGTGCTGTTTACATTTTTCGGTGTAAATATACTTTTAAAAACAATACACGAGTTTAAATGAACATTCTGGTAGTAGGGCTTAACCACAAGACGGCTGATGTTGAGGTCAGGGAAAAAATTGCTTTTACAGCCGAGGAGATTCCTGCAGGCCTGAGCACTCTTAGAGGCATGGCAAACGTACATGAGGCGGTTATTTTATCAACCTGTAACCGTGTCGAGATATACCTAAGCGGTGATAACACAGAGAACATATCCGCCTGTGTTAAGGACTATTTTTCAGGGGCTCGCAACATTGAAAGACAAAAACTGGAAGCAGCTCTGTATTTGCGCAGTGATTATGAAGGTGTAAGGCATATATTCCGGGTGGCGTCAAGTCTGGATTCGATGGTGTTGGGAGAGCCCCAGATACTGGGACAGCTAAAGGACTCCTTTGACCTTGCTCTAAAGAATTCCTCATCAGGGATAATTTTAAATAAACTGATGAAAAAAGCCATCTCTGTGGCTAAGAGGGTGCGCACGGAGACAAAAGTAGCCGAAAATGCTGTATCTATAGGATATGCGGCTGTTGAGCTGGCAAAGAAGATTTTTGGAGAGCTTTCCGATAAAGTCTTTATGTTGCTGGGGGCAGGGGAAATGGCCGAGCTTGCGGCAAAGCATCTTACCGGCAGCGGCGTCAGGGAAGTTATAGTGGCCAACCGTACCTATGAAAGGGGCTGTGCGCTTGCAAATGAGTTTTCAGGTAGGGCTATAGAGTTTTCCATGTTTAAAGCCGAATTAACTAAAGCCGATATTGTGATATGCTCTACCGGAGCACCCTCCTATGTTTTAAATAAACACGATATGGAAAAAATAATGAAAGACAGAAAAAAGCGTTCCGTTTTTATTATAGACATATCCGTTCCGCGCAACATTGACCCTGCGGTCAATGACATTGACAACGTGTATCTGTACGACATTGACGATCTGCAAGGCGTGGTTGATTCCAATCTGCATGAGCGGCAGAGGGAGGCTCTCAGGGCTGAGGAAATAGTAAAGGAAGAGGTGGAAGTGTTTTTTAAATGGATGCAGTCACTGGATGCGGTGCCAACCATAGTGGCCTTAAGAAAAACTGCTGAGGAAATCCGAAACGATGAACTGGCTAAGCTCTTTAACAAACTGGACGGTCTTGGCGAGAAGGAAAAGAAATCAATTGAGCTGATGGCCTCCGCTATCGTAAATAAACTCATTCACCCCCCAACCGTTGCCCTAAAAAGTGATGACGAGGACCGTGACATTCTTATTGCCGCCGTCAGACGGCTATATGGTATCAATGGAAATATGAAGTAATTCGATGGCTCTTTCTCCTTTGGCATTAAGCATTTTACCCGTTTTTCATATCTATGTATCGGATTTCGGGGCCGGTATCAACTATTGACATTACACCTAAGCCATGTTAAAATCTGAGAAGAGTTTTAGGACAATGTGCGATTCCATCAGCGTTATACACTCATGGGAGCGTAAATTGATAACCGGAGTCTAATGAGATACCATGAGTTAAAATGATACCAGATTGCAGTCAAAAGAGTAACGAGGCGGCAAGGTGAAAGCGACACCTCCCCTTACAGGGGATTCCCCTTTGGGGAGACGTCAAGGAGCTTTCGACGAAGCCAACAAAGTTAATCGAATGAATGCAACTTGGTATGAGGAGCAGAGTATGAAAGGCATGTTATCTGCTGTTGTTATAATTGTTTTACTTTTGATTCCCCGATTTGCTTTTACTTGCACAGATATTCAATTGATTGCAAAGGATGGTTCAGTTGTTGTGGGAAGAACTCTGGAATGGGAAGGATTTTTAAAGGAGAGCGCAGATGGTTCATCTTATATATATAATCAATTCGATTATGCTTTACGGCTTTGGCCTGTGGGTAATAAGATTACAAGCGTCAGGCCGGATGGTTCCGCCGGTGCAAGCTGGACTTCTAAGTATGCCTATTTCGGGTTTGTCGGCAATAAAACTTCAACCAATGTATCCGATGGGCAAAACAGTGCAGGGCTTTCATTGGAGATGCTAAATTTCCCTGGATATGCCCAGTATCAGGATGTTAAACCAAACGATAAAAATGTAATAGCTACGGATGATTTCGGCACATGGATACTTGGTAATTTTGGCAGCGTAGATGAGATAAAGCAGCAATTACCACTGATGACGGTGTGGGGTAAACCAAATGTGTTGATGTCAAACCAGATTCCACAATTTCATTTTGTAGTCCACGATAAAGGCGGAAAGAGCATAATAATCGAATATATAAAGAAAAAACTACATATCTATGATAATAACATAAAGGTTATGACAAACAGCCCTGATTACATATGGATGACCGAGAACCTTAAGAACTATGTCAATTTATCACCTGACAATGTTGTCAGGACATTTAACGGTATTAACCTTAAGCCTTTCGGACAGGGCTCAGGTATGATTGGAGTACCAGGTGATTATACCCCCCCTTCACGTTTTGTAAAGGCTGCATACCTCCTATTGCATGCCAAACAACCGGATACGGCAATGGAGGGTGTTCGCTCTGTTATACATATACTAAACAACGTTGACATCCCCTTTGGTTCGGTAAGGGAAAAGATGAACGATGGAAATTACGCACAGGACTACACACTATGGAGGGTAGTCAAGGATCTTAAAAACGGTATCTGGTATCTTGACACCTACCAAAATGTCGGCAGCATTATTAAAATTGACCTGAAAGAAGTCTTTGCAAATCCAGACCGGTATCTTAAACCAGTGGGGCTTGCAGATATACCCTCTCCCGATATACCTAAAATCAATGATTTATGGAAAAATTAGCGTTAATACCAGGCTGCATTCATTCGATTAACTTTGCCGGCATCGTTGAAAGCTCCTTTTACAAACGTTTAATTGACTTTAATTGACTAATAATTTATATTATTATGAGGTTTGAAGTTGACTACTGTCCTTAAAATAAGGAGGTCTTGAATGTCGGTGGAAAGTGCAATTAAATACATTGAAAAACTAAGTAGTGATATGGAGTTTAGGAACAAGGTGGAAGCCGTTAAAGACAAAGAAGTGCGTAACAAAATAATTAAAGAAGCCGGATTTGATTTTACAGAGGCGGAGCTTAAGCAAATCACCCTCAAGAGCACCGAATTAAGTGAAAAACACCTTGAAAAAATAGCCGGCGGTAATCAGTTTGACGATGGGTACGGAAATTCATTTCCAACGGCAACCTTAAGGAAGAGCTTTTAAAATTCAATTCCCGGGACAGAGGGAGGATTTGTAATAGTTTAAGCTCCTGACATATAGATTTGATGGTAAATAACTTGTGGAGCCGGTTCCACTATGCTGTAGAATGTAGTATGCCGGTATTTTAACAGGAAGGTTGACTCAGAGTTATACACACTGCTGTCGCTAAAACGTCAAGAGCACTTGTTCCGTTGCCAAGCTCCGCAAATGTTTTTTGTTTTATAGCAGTTATAACTTAAACAGGGGGCATGATATGAAAAGTGGATGTATAAATTTATCTGATAAAAAGAGGGTTTTACTGAAATTTATTTCGATTTCTTTCTTTTGGGCTTTTTTCATTATATTCAAAATTATGATTTTTGGAGATTTAAATATCTACGCAGCCGACAATCACACCGGAAAACATTATAACGACCATCAGCTGAAGCAGCTCCATGATGAATTTAAAAAAATGCCTGCTTACAATTATACTTACGACAAATTGCAGCAAAAAACAAGGCAGAGTGTAAGCGGCAATAAAGTCAGTTTATTACATTATCTGCAATATACTCCTTCTGAGCGTGACGAGGGTGATTGTGGGAATTGTTTTGTATGGGGGCCGACTGCAGTAGCAGAGGTTGCTTTAAATGTGCAAAACCAGATTAAAGACAGATTATCTATTCAATATATTAATTCATGTAAAACCGGTGTGTGTGCATGTTGCGGAGGTTATCCCGGCGATTTTGTCATCTTTTACAATGCAGCAGGTAAGTTTATTCCATGGTCGGCAACAAACGGTTCATATGTGGATTCAACCCGTCAATGTGATAACAATATGTGCCCCTCAAGCTCAGCCTCATGCAGCAGCATATCGACAGATACATCATACTCATTGATAGACATGTATTATACCGCTATCCCGACTACACAGGATGCATTGGGTGCAAATTCTAATTTAGCTCAAAACACATACGGGCTAAGATCGATTGCTATAGAGAACATTAAAAATGCCTTATTGCAAAAAAAAGCCGTCCTGTTTTTATACTGTTTCCCGGATTCGTCAGTATGGGAAAAGTTCGATATCTTTTGGTTAAATGACAACGAGACCGTTGCATGGAACAATGACGAACACTGTGGTAAACTATGGACACCGACCGGTGATTGTCATGTAACTGCTATCACAGGGTTTAACGATGAAGACGGCAAGCCGGAGAATCAATACTGGACTGTCCTTAACAGCTGGGGTTCATCTACAATACGCCCTAATGGACTTTTTAGTATTTCCATGAATATGAATTATAATTGCAGCCACTATAATTCGACATACGGCTATTGGAATGATGCTTATAAGTTTTATACATTGGAGTTATTATCAGATTCACCGCCGACATTGCCGGCTCAACCTGTTTTGATATCACCAGTTGATTACGCATATTCAAAAACCCCGACATATAAATGGGATAGTGTATCTAATGCGACTAATTATTATTTATACGTTGTCGATTCAGCAAATAATATAGTAATAAATGAAGTAATTACACCATCTGATGCTGGTTGTGAGCTTAATGCCTCTTGTGAATATACACCATCAACGAGTCTTGCATATTGGACAAGATATGCTTGGTATCTGGCAGCTTATAATAATGCAGGCTTGAGCAATTGGAGCAGCGGTCTGTCATTTTATTTAGTTCAGAACACAGGAGGTTAATTGCTACAGGGTATAACTCCTTCCTGCAAGGGAGCGCAGCCCCCTTGACCCCATTTTTACAATGCCGGGCTGCTTGGTATCAGCTAATAGGGGTTTTTTCTATAAGTTTTCTGAACACTCCGGCCAGTTCATTAATTATAAGGTCTTTTTTGAAATTGGCGGGGGAAAATTCAAAACCGTTGCTAAGAATTTTTATATTATTTCCTGATACTTTCCTGAGAGTAAGCAAGTGCTCAACATCTAAGCCGGCGTCCTCTGCTGCGGTTACCACTATTTTTTGGCCAAAACGTTTAACTGTTTCCAGCTTAAGGGTTTTACAAAGAAGTTTTACCCTTACAACTCCAAGGAGATTGTCAACCGTATCAGGAATGGTTCCAAAGCGGTCTCTCATTTCATCCTTAAGTTCATGCAGCGCATCCTCATCTTTTACGGTAGCAACCCTTCGGTAAAAATTAAGCCGCAGGCCGACATCCTCAATGTAGTCCTCCGGTATCAGTGCCTGTATGCGTAAGTCCACGGTGGGGTCAAACTCCCGCTTTATAGGTGTTCCCCGTTGCTTTGCCACCTCCTCCTCAAGCAGCTCCATGTAGGTATCAAATCCTAACGCATATATGTGCCCCGACTGCTGCGGCCCCAGCAGATTTCCAGCCCCGCGGATTTCCATATCTCTCATGGCAAGCCTAAGCCCCGCTCCAAGGTAACTCAACTCCGCTATAGCCGTAAGACGCTTCTTCGCATCCCCTGTCATAGCATCCTCTCCGGGGGTGATAAGGTACGCATAGGCTCTGACGTTAGACCTTCCCACCCGGCCCCGTAACTGGTAAAGGTCCGCAAGTCCCATCATATCCGCCCGGTTTACTATTATCGTATTAGCTGAGGGCACGTCTATCCCCGAGCCGATTATTGAGGTGGACACAAGCACATCAGTCTCTTTTTTCATAAACTTAAGCATCCTGTCCTCAAGCTCATGTTCTTTCATCTGCCCATGTGCCACAGCCACGGTTTTATCCGGAAAAAATGACTTAATCATAACGGCATACTTGTCAATATCGGCAATCCTGTTGTGAACAAAAAACACCTGTCCGTTTCTGTGAAGTTCCCGTCCGATGGCCTCTTTTATTATATTTTTGTCAAAATTCAGCACGAAAGTCCGCACGGCCTGTCTTTCCTCCGGTGGCGTCTCAATCGTGCTCATTGTCCATATGCCGGAGAGTGACATCTGAAGGGTTCTGGGTATCGGTGTTGCACTGAGTGTCAGACAGTGGACACCTCTTTTCAGCTCTTTTATTTTCTCTTTCTGTGCCACACCGAAGCGGTGTTCTTCATCTATAATCAGAAGCGCCAGGTTTGGGATATTCACCTTTTTGGCAAGCAGCGCCTGTGTGCCTATAATAATATCAACCTCACCCTTTGACACCATCAGCAGCGTGCCCTCCGTCTGAGATTTATTCTTAAACCTGCTGACATAGTCTATACTTACCGGAAATGGCGAGAATCTTTCTTTAAACGTCATGTAGTGCTGCTCACAAAGTATAGTAGTGGGAACCAGGACGGCAACCTGTTTGCCGTCGAAAACGGCCTTAAACGCCGCCCGCATGGCTACCTCAGTCTTACCATATCCGACATCACCGCAAAGGAGCCTGTCCATGGGTTTGTCCGATTCCATGTCACACTTGATTTCCGCCGTTGCGCTTAGTTGGTCAGGGGTCGGCTCGTAGGGGAAAAATGTGTCGAATTCCTGATGCAAGTGTGCATCGGCACTTACGGCAAAAGCCGGAGTTATTTCCCTTTGGGCATAATGGGCTATGAGTTTTTGAGCCAGCTCTTCTATGTTTTTTCTGACTTTTCTCTTAACAGCAGCCCATGTTTTACCGCCCAGTTTATCAATCCGCGGGACAACTCCCTCAGAGGCATGGTACTTCTTAACCAGCCCAATTCCGTAAACCGGCACGTAGAGCCGGGCACCGTCGGCATACTGGATTGCAAGCATATCATATGTAAAGTCCTCGGCGCTTTCCAGCCTCAGTCCCTCAAACAACCCGATTCCATGCTCATTGTGGACTATATAGTCACCGGGTTTTAAATCATCCACACTCCTTAGCAGCTCTCCCTTTGCCGCCTTCCTGTACTTCTTGGGACGGCGTACCTCACCAAAGAGTTCGGTCTCAGTCAGCACCAAAAGCCCATCCAGATAAAATCCCTCATTAAGTGTTCCGGTCACTACAAAAATATTTCCATCGTACTCAGCAAAAGCCCTCCGCTCTGAAACAAGGGGAATACTCATTGAGACCTCGGCAAAGAGCTCCCTTATACGCTCCGACTGGGCAGCGGTTTTAGAGACCAGCATTACCTGTGCGGCCTTAGAAACCAGCGCTATTGCTGCCGGCAGCTCAGATATGCTCTTGCGTTCCTCTGTGAGTATTCCCATGCCGTTGAGTTGAAGCGCTCCGGCATCCACGCCCTCAGTGTCTATTGCAAGCCCGGAGAGTACCGTTGAGGGTGGGGCGTTTTTAAAATCAGCGATAAACTCCATTGCCTTAGCTTTAGAGTCGTTTATAAAAAACAGATGTTTTATGTCAAAAGACTCAAACAAGTATTCTGTACCACCACCTTGTGACAACGGCAGGATGGACTCGCCATGTAGTTTTTCTATTGTTTTTTGAGTGTTGACGTCAAAGGCTCTTATGGAATCTATCTCATCACCAAAGAACTCAACCCGTACAGGGTTTTTTCTTCCCGGCGGATAAATGTCAAATATATAGTTTCTCAGGCTGAATTCGCCCTCATCAACCACCATAGATACTTTCTTGTAACCCATTGCCGTCAGGGTTTCATTAAGGTACTCACGGGGAAACTCCTCGCCTGCTCTAAGTTCTATGGCCTGACCGGTAATGGCGGCTCTGCCGGTAACCTGTGCTGTAAAAGATGTGAGGGTCAGAATAAATGATGAGTCGTTTTCAGCATTAAGCAGTATCTCAATCTGTCTGCCTGCGGTTTCAGCATCTATTGATTCAGGGAAGTAGATGGCCGGCCGTTTTCCCATAAGTTTTGAAAAATATTCATATCCGTTAAAAACGGAAACAGCTTCATCTTCCGTTTCTGTTATTGCCATAAATGATTTATCCACAAGGCAAAGCAACAGGGGAAGCAGGGAACCCTTCAAGTTATAAATCCTCTGAGGCAGGGGTTTTGTAAGATGCCCGAGACTCTTTTCTATTAAATCTTTTACGGACACAGGGGCAACGGCCTTTAAGAGCGGAGTCTTAAAATTTTATTTATAATTTCCGTGGTGGATCTTCCGTCAACATAGGGCAGGCTGTGGACTTCAGGCACAAGGTCTGAGCCCACGATTTCTTGTATTTTCCAATCGCCGCCTTTAACGAGCACATCGGGGCGAAGGACGTTGATAGTCTCCCAGGGGGTATCCTCGTTAAAAACCACCACGTAGTCAACCATTGTAAGATTAGAGAGCACCTCAGCGCGTTCATTTTCAGAGATGATAGGTCTTCCCGGCTTAAGCCTTCCGACTGAGGAGTCTGAATTAAGTGCAACTATTAGGACATCCCCCAGGGCTGCGGCCTGTGTTAAGTACCTTGTGTGGCCGGCATGAATAATGTCAAAGCAGCCGTTTGTAAACACTATTTTCTTACCTTCGGCCTTCAGGCCGGAAACACGGCGGCTTAACTGTGCAAGCCCCAACACCTTTTCTTTGGACACCGGTGTCATTGTACAAAGCTATGTTAGCATATTTTAAATAAAATATGGTAGATTATCGTGTTTTGACGGAGCAGGAAAAATATATAGAACGTGTCCGGCAGGTGATGGACAGAAACTTCCTTGCCTGGGTTAAGACTGGGATTTCCATTGTAGTGTTTGGAATTATCAGTGAGAAGTTTGTTGTTTTCATAGAGGGACTTACAGCGTTTTCATCTGTGACGGAGCGAGGGGGTATATCTTTTTCAAGAATATTGCTAACCTCATCGGTAATTGGAAGCGTACTGCTGGTGTTGGGGACTTCCGTTATTTTTATGGCAGCCATCCGGTATAAAAATGTAAATAAAATGGTAAAACAAGGCCGTTATACGATTCCCAATTATTTAACGTGCTTTATTACCATGGTAGGTCTGATTATAAGCGTAGTGTTAATTTATAATTTATATAAATCTTTCTAAGGGGAACAATGGAAGAAAAAAAAACTAATGAATTCAGCCATATACTTCAGCATCTTTCAAATGAGAGAACGTTTCTTTCGTGGATACGGACGAGCATTTCAATTATGGCATTTGGATTTGTAATCGAGAAGTTCGGCCTGTTTTTACTTAAATCAATGGATATTCTGAATGCAGCTTCCCTAAAGGCTGCAGAGGTAGAGGAGATAGAGAAGTATTCCACCTCAATTGGTAAGATGTTGATAGTGTTTGGAGTGGTGTTAAGTTTATTTTGCTTTATCCGGTATAAGAAAATCGAAAAGCAGATTTGCATTGAAAGGTTCATTTTGTCGCCGATTCTGGATATAATTCTAACGCTCTGTGTTATGTCTATCGGCATACTGTTTCTTGTGCACATGAGGCATACTTTTTAATAGAATGGAAACTATAGAAGTCTCCACTGAGCGATAGATTTTTTCCGGAGCAGTTCTCAGCAAGCAGTTCATTTTACCTGCTTCCGGGTGAGTGTTTTTTAGGCTGAAGCCTGATTATATCTCGTTATGATTAAGTGAACTGCTTTTTTCAGGTTTAAATGTTAAATAAGTAAAAAAACGATGACACAGGAATTAATAAATAAATTATGTGTGGCTCTGGATGTTGACACCTCCAGCGCTGCTATGGAGCTTGTAAGCAAGTTAAAAAACTATGCCGGTTACTTTAAGGTCGGTTTTCAATTATTTACAAGTGAGGGGCCCCAAATAGTAAAAGCCATTATAGCGGAGGGCGGGAAAGTCTTTCTGGATTTAAAATTCCACGACATACCAAACACTGCGGCTAAGGCCTCAATTGAGGCAATGAATTCAGGAGCCGCAATCTTTAACCTTCATGCCTCCGGCGGTTTTGAAATGATGAGCGCCGTCTCAAACGCTTTAAATACAGAATCGGCGCAACGCAACATTCAAAAACCGGTTGTATTGGCTGTCACCGTGCTTACAAGCCTAAACGGCAAGATTTTAAACGATGAGCTGAGAGTGCCTGGGGATGTACAAACACATGTGCTTCATTTAAGCAGACTTGCTAAAGAAGCAGGACTGGATGGAGTCGTTGCCTCCGCCCGTGAAATAAAACCTGTAAGAGAAGCCTGTGGCAATGGCTTTATAATTCTCACCCCCGGAATAAGGCCTGCATGGTCGGCCACTGACGATCAAAAACGTTTTATGACCCCAAAAGAGGCCATATCCTCAGGGGCCGATATTATTGTAATAGGCAGACCCATAATTTCAGCCAAAAACCCTGTTGACGCCGCTAAAAAGGTGCTGGATGAGATTCACTACTAATACAATGTGACAATCAAAGGATATTATCAATTCACTTTACACAATTCCTTTTCTTAAGATATCATGCAGATGGATGATGCCTGTGGCGCAGCCCTCAGAGTCAGGCACAACCAGGGATGTGATTGAACGAGTCTCCATAACTGACAGGGCTTTCACGGCAAGCTCATCGGCAGAGATAGAAAGCGGATTTTTTGTCATCACCGCCGCCGCCGTCATATCAAAAAAACCACGCCCCCACTGCTCTATTCCTCGCCTCAGGTCTCCGTCTGTTATTATGCCAAGGATTTTCCCGTCATCTCCGGCAACAATGGTTACCCCCAGCCGCTTAGATGATATTTCCATCACAGCCTCCGTCATCTTAGCCTCGGGTTTAATGTACGGAAGCGTATCGCCGGTGTGCATTAAATCTTCCACTTTTATGAAAAGCTGCTTGCCTATTGCTCCGTTAGGATGAAAAAAAGCAAAATCCTCTTTCTTAAATCCGCGCTTAAGCAGCAGCACCACGGCAAGGGCATCCCCCATGGCAAGAGTCGCAGTTGTTGAGGAGGTCGGCACAAACCCCATCGGGCACGCCTCCTCCTTAACCGTTATATCTATGTTTACCACAGACTCTCTTGAAAGTGTTGAATTTATATTGCCGGTCATGCTGATTAGATTTATGTTAAATCGTTTGAAAAAAGGGATCAGCTTCAGAATCTCTTCAGTCTCGCCGCTGTTTGATATGGCAATAACCACATCGTCGCTTGTCACCATGCCAAGGTCGCCGTGGCCTGCCTCAGCTGGGTGCATGAAAAACGAGGGTGTGCCGGTTGAGGCAAGGGTTGCCGATATTTTCTTTCCTATCAGCCCTGACTTTCCCATTCCTGTAAGCACTGCCTTGCCGCGGCTTTCAAAAATCAGGTCCACAGCCGCAATGAAACGGCTGTCAAGCTTATCCATTAATCCAAGGATGGCCTGCGCCTCCTCATATAGTACTCCCCGGGCGGTTTCTATTATTTTACTCTCTGAAATCACTCTGCGCTACCTTCTGTCTAAGGCGCTTATTCCATGTGTTGGAAACAGGGAACGCTTTTCCCTAATTGCCGCTGATATGAATGCCTTAAAAAGGGGATGAGGCTCAGTCGGCCGAGACTTAAACTCAGGATGAAACTGGCAGCCGACAAACCACGGATGCCCCCCTATTTCCACTATCTCCACCAATTCCCCGTCAGGGCTCAACCCGCTTATCCGCAACCCCCTGGATTTAAAAAGCTCCCTGTACTTGTTGTTAAACTCATACCTGTGCCGGTGGCGTTCCGTCACCTCCGCCGCCGCATAGGCGGCATGGGCATTAGAGCCCGGCTCAAGGACGCACGGATAACCGCCAAGGCGCATTGTGCCCCCCTTTTCACTTTCGGCGGAGCGCTTTTCTATCAAACCCTTCCTGAAATCAAACCACTGCTCCATCAGGTAAATCACCGGCTCCACCGTATGCTCGTCAAACTCGGCACTGTTAGCTCCGGCTACCCCGCAGACGTTTCTTGCAAACTCTATTACCGCACACTGCATTCCAAGACATATTCCAAAATATGGAATCCTCTTTTCCCGCGCATACTGCACGGCTGTTATTTTCCCCTCTATGCCTCTAACTCCAAACCCCCCGGGCACCAGTATCCCGTCCACATCGGAAAGCTGCCCCTCCACCCCATGTTTTTCTATCTCCTCAGAATCAATCCATTTAAAATCCACCCTTGCATCATTTGCAATTCCACCGTGGATTAGCGATTCCATCAGGCTTTTGTAAGCATCCTTAAGGCCGACATACTTTCCTACCAAAGCGATTGTTACATCATTGGCAGGGTTTTTTATAGTGCTTACAACATTATGCCATACATCAAGCTTAGGGGCATCCGTGTTGAGTTTAAACTTCCGCTCTATCAGAGTGTCCAGCCCCTCTTTATGAAGCACCAGCGGAACCTCATAAATGGTGTCCACATCTATGGCACTTATCACGGAGTCCTCCTCGATGTTACAGTGCAGGGCGATTTTTCTTTTCATATCCTGTGGAATTGCCCTGTCTGAGCGGCAAAGAAGCACATCTGGCTGTATGCCTATCTCACGAAGCTCTTTTACGCTGTGCTGAGTAGGTTTTGATTTCAACTCCCCCGCACTGCCGATGTAGGGCACAAGGGTCAGATGAAAATACATGGTGTTGTCCCTGCCCACATCATAGGGAATCTGCCGGATGGCCTCAAGAAACGGCAAACTTTCAATGTCTCCGATTGTGCCCCCGATTTCCACTATTACCACATCCACACCGTCACAGTCCAGAGACCGTATCGCCGACTTTATCTCATCCGTAACATGGGGCACCACCTGCACGGTTTGGCCCAGGTACTGCCCAAGCCGTTCTTTTCGGATAACATTAAAGTATATCTTTCCTGTTGTGTAGTTGTTTTTCTGAGAGCTCTGAACATGTGTAAACCGCTCGTAATGGCCAAGGTCGAGGTCTGTTTCCGTTCCGTCCTCAGTCACATACACCTCGCCGTGCTGAAAAGGGCTTAACGTGCCCGGGTCAAGGTTTATGTAAGGGTCCAGTTTTTGAAGGCTTACCTTTAACCCCCTTGCCTCCAAAAGCGCACCAGTTGCCGAGGCGGCTATCCCCTTGCCTAAAGACGATACCACTCCGCCTGTCAGGAATATGTATTTAGCCATCTCTCCACCTTCCCTGTATCCTCAGGATGGTCCACCGCTATAGTGTTAAAGGCGGTTTCACCGACTTTGATTTTATAACCGTTAGCAAGAGCCCGTAATTGCTCCAGCTTTTCCGCCCTCTCTAAAACACTCTCAGGCAGTTCTGAAAGCCTGATGAGGACGTCTTTTTTATAACTGTATATTCCGATATGCTTAAAATATTGTATCCCCGCAGGGTTTATATCATCCATGTTAATAAGTGGTAATTTACCGTCAAACACATCTCTAAGATAAGGAATCGTTGATCTCGAAAAATAAAGTGCAAAATCCTCGCAGTCTGTGACAACCTTAACGATGTTTGGATCAAATAGTTCGCAGGTGTCTGTTATTTTCTTTTTCAGTGTTCCCATTGAAGCTCTGTCATCGTGCATTAGCTCAATTACAGCGTCAATCATAGCGGGCTCAATGAGCGGCTCATCCCCCTGTACATTTACAACCACGGTAAAGGGCAAGTCTCGCACCGCCTCGGCAATCCTGTCCGTGCCACAGGCACAAGACTCACTTGTCATAACGGCAACACCACCAAAACCCTCCACAGTGTTAAATATGTCTGTGTTGTCTGTGGCCACAAAAACCGCATCCGCAAGGCGTGCCGTTTTTGCCCGCAGCCATACGTGTTCAATCATGGGTTTACCGTTTATCAGCGCCAGTGGCTTGCCCGGAAACCTCGTTGAGCCGTACCGCGCCGGTACAATAACAGCAGCTTTTGTCATACTCTCAGTATATCAATAATCCTGTTAAGGTCATCCATTGAATAATAATCTATCTCAATACGTCCGGTTTTACCGTTATGATGGATTCTGACTTTAGTGCCCAGGGAGCGAATCAGTTCATCCTCAACGCCTGCGATATGCGGGTCCTTCTTAGGAGGTTCCGGTTTTTTTACGTTGGTTGTTGTGGCGGTGGAGAGTTTTTTACAGAGGTTTTCCGTTTCGCGCACACTGAGCGCATTTTTAACCACAGTGTGAGCCGCCTCCAGTTGGGCGGGCTGTTCCGTAAGAGAGAGAATCGCCTTGGCATGTCCCATGGAAAGCGCCCCGGATATTACAAAAGACTTTATCTCCTCCGGCAGGCTGAGAAGCCTCAGATAGTTTGCCACAGTGGCCCGTTGCTTGCCGATTTTTTGAGAAAGCTCCTCCTGGGTTAACCCCTGCTCATCTATGATTCTGAGAAATGCCGCCGCAGTCTCTATAGGGTTTAACTCCTCCCGCTGGATGTTTTCTATAAGTGAGATCTCAAATGACTCCTCAGAGCTCTCGTCACGAATGATGCAGGGGATTTTCCTGATGCCTGAAATTGCAGCGGCCCTCCAGCGGCGCTCGCCTGCCACCACGGTGAAAGTGCCGTCCCCCGCTCTGGATACTATGATGGGTTGAATTATTCCCTGCTGAGTTATCGATGTAGCCAGCTGATTTAACGATTCATCTGAAAAATGCTTACGGGGTTGAGACGGGTTTGGAAAGATTTTTTCAATCTCAATCTGGTGGATTTCCTCGCCCTCAACAGGAATCAGTGCATCCAGTCCTCTTCCCAGGGCTTTTTTCATAAGCTCACTTTATTTTGCGGCTGCATATCACCGAGAATTTCTCTTGCCAGCATAAGGTAAGTCTGTGCGCCTCTTGAACGAACATCATAGTACAAGGCCGGCTTGCCGTGCCCGGGAGATTCACCAAGGGTTACATTTCTCGGAATAATTGTTGTATAGACTTTCTGCCCAAAATGAGCTTTCACCTCTTTTGCCACCGCCGATGACAGAGAGTTTCTGGCGTCAAACATAGTCAGCAGGATTCCCTCTATAGAAAGTGACGGATTAAAAGACCGTTTAACAAGATTAATGGTTCTCATAAGCATGGTGAGTCCCTCAAGTGCGTAGTACTCACACTGAACCGGCACTATTACAGAGCCGGCGGCCACCAGGGAGTTTAAAGTTATAAGCCCAAGTGAGGGCGGGCAGTCTATGAAAATATACTGGTAGCGGTCCCTTAGGGGTATAAGCGCATCTGAGAGCAGCCACTCACGGCGGTCACGGTTAACCATCTCCAGCTCCACGGCCAGCAGGTCTATTGAGGAAGGGGCCAAAAACAAATGGTCATACGGGGTTGTGATGATGATGTCTTCTATCTTATGCTTTGATGTGTAAACATCATAGAGTGTTTTGACAAGGTTTTTCCTGTCAATACCTAATCCGCTTGTTGAATTACACTGCGGGTCGGTATCCACTATTAAAATATCCTTACCGGCCAACCCCATTGAGGCGGCCAGATTTATTGCGGTCGTAGTTTTGCCCACTCCGCCTTTCTGATTTGAAATTGATATTACTTTCCCCACAATCTTCCCGATTCCGTAATTATAACAAAATTTAAAGTTTTTTGTGTTTAATTAAGTGACACAGAATTTATTGCCACAACAAATATATACTGATTTCTATCTGAGTTCAATCCCTTTAATTCTTGCAACCTGTTGAACGTCTTTGTCGCCTCTGCCCGATAAGTTAATTATAATAATGGTATCCTTTGACAAAGTGGGAGCAAGTTTTACAGCCTCGGCAATAGCATGGGACGATTCAAGGGCAGGGATAATTCCCTCGGTTTTGGATAAAGTTTCAAAGGCCTCCATAGCCTCGGAGTCAAGGGCATATGAGTACTGCACGGCCTCGGTATCGTGCAGATAGGCGTGTTCGGGGCCTACGGAGGCATAGTCCAGCCCTGCCGAGACTGAATGAGTGCTGAGGACATTGCCGTTATCATCCTGCAGCAGGTAACTCTTACAGCCCTGAAAAACCCCCACAGAGCCGCCTGAAAAGCGTGCCGCATGTTTTCCGGTCTCAATCCCCAGCCCTCCCGCCTCTACACCGATGAATTCTATGTGTTTTTTCTTTCTGTCCGTTAAAAAAGAATTGAAAAGTCCCATAGCATTACTTCCCCCGCCGACACAGGCTATCAGGTAGTCTGGAAGGCGCCCCTCGGCCTTAAGTATCTGCTGTTTCGCCTCCTGCCCGATTACAGACTGAAAGTCTCGTACCATGGAAGGAAAAGGATGAGGGCCAAAGACTGTGCCCAGCACATAGTGAGTATCTCTGACGTTTGTAGTCCAGTCTCTGAGAGCCTCGTTGATAGCATCTTTTAGGGTTTTAGAGCCCAGAGAGACCTCCCTGACCTGAGCCCCCAGAAGGCGCATTCGAAAGACATTAAGTGATTGGCGTTGCATGTCCTCCGAGCCCATGTATATTTCACAGTCAAGTCCAAAAAAAGCTGCACCCGTTGCTGTGGCAACACCGTGCTGACCGGCGCCGGTTTCGGCAATGAGACGTCTTTTACCCATTTTTTTGGCAAGGAGCGCTTGCCCGACTGCATTATTTATTTTATGGGCGCCGGTATGAGCCAAATCTTCACGTTTCAGATATATCTTAGCGCCGCCCAGATATTTAGTAAGCCTTTGGGCATAATACAGAGGAGTCGGCCTCCCTATGTAGTTACTCTGAATTTCCTTTAATTGGCTTTGGAAATCACTGTTACCTTTTGAGTCGTTATAGGCTGTCTCAAGTTCACTGAGGGCCGGAATCAACGTCTCCGGAACATATCTGCCCCCATAAATACCAAAATATCCTTCTCTCATTTCTCTGATTCCTTACTACAGTTTGTGCTTGACAAGCTAAGTGTAACTACTGCTTCAGAGTCTCCTCCAATTTCTTAAAACCCTCTTCAATTACCTGCCTGAAATCGTCTCTGCTTTTTCTTGAGGTTTCAAGAAACTCTCTTATCACTTTCTCTCCCTCATTTTGGATAGCCTTCCCCGATGCCGCCATTTCAATGAGCACTTTTTCACTTAATTCATGGATTTCATATATGTTATCCAGTGTGGCATAAAATGACGATTTGATAAAACCCAGAAACTGCATTATATCAACATTTACATCTTTACTCTCACTCATTAAACCAGCCTCCACCACAACAAGGTAGCTCTTTATACATTAACATCAGGGTATATGCTACATTTTAGTTTATGCTTCTGTCAAGTTTTGGAAATCTGAACTGCACTTGAAAAATATTATCTATAACATATACAATATCGTCAAATGGAGGTGCAATAGTGGAGATTTGTCCGTCTCTGATTTAGACATGCGTTGACTACGCAGGTGTGAATGTTTACAAAGGTATAAATATTACATGGAGGAGAGAAATGTTTAAAAATTTGAAAATCGGCACAAGGCTATATTTACTGGTGGGCTTCATGTCCGTAATAATCATTGCTCTTAGTGTGTTGGGCATAATGGCTTCAAAGAGCATAAATGCTAATTTCGACAGTCTTTACGCTGACAGGATGGTGCCTCTTCAGCAGTTGTCAACAATTAACGACAAAATGCGTGAAAACGTACAACAGTTGCTGCTTGCCTCTTTTCATGATCCAATCATAGAGGTAAGCAAGGTTCATAACGCCGACCACCCTATAACAAAGCACACAGATAAGGTTGATTCAAACGTTGAGGATATCGGCAAGCTGTGGAAAGAGTATATGGCTACAACCCTGACACCGGAGGAGAGTGAACTGGCAAAGAAGTTTTTAGAGCTCAGGACAAAATTTGTAACTGACGGGTTAAAGCCATGTGCGACATTTCTTAAGGAAGGGAAATTCAACGAGGCTAACCTGTTCATTGTAAAGACTGTGTTACCTCTTTATAATCAGGCTAAAGCCGGTGTTGATGATTTAACAAATCTTCAAAACCGTGTGGGCAAAGAACTGGAAGTTCAAAATGAGAAAACATATGCAAATGCACGGACTATGTCAATAGCCGCTGTTATAATAAGTTTGTTATTATCACTGGTATTTGCGTGGTGGATAATAAGCAGTGTTGTAAAACCGATAAATAAGGCGGTGTATGTAGCCAACAGTTTGGCAGACGGTGATCTTACAGTAAGCATAGATGTTACAGGCAGGGACGAGACTGGACACCTGTTGTCAGCGATGGAAACGATGGTGGATAAGCTCAAGGGAGTAATAGGAGAGGTTCGGGCATCCTCGGAAAATGTATCGGCGGGCAGCGGGGAGTTAAGCAGCGCATCACAATCTGTTTCGCAGGGGGCAACAGAGCAGGCGGCGGCGGTTGAGGAGGTATCATCATCAATGGAGCAGATGGCGTCCAATATCAGGCAAAATGCCGATAACGCCCAGCAGACCGACCGGATGTCGATTAAGGCCTCTCAAGATGCGCTGGAGAGCGGAAAAGCCGTGAATGAGGCAGTAAAGGCAATGAAAGAAATAGCAAGTAAGATATCTATAATAGAGGAAATAGCACGTCAGACCAACCTTTTAGCGCTTAACGCAGCCATAGAGGCGGCCCGTGCCGGTGAGCATGGTAAGGGATTTGCAGTGGTAGCCTCTGAGGTAAGAAAACTGGCGGAGAGAAGCCAAAAAGCCGCAGGGGAGATCAGCACACTGTCAACCACAACGGTCACGGTATCTGAGAAAGCAGGCGCTATGCTTAAGCAGTTGGTACCCGATATTCAAAAAACGGCGGAATTGGTTCAAGAGATAAGCGCTGCAAGCAATGAACAAAACATTGGTGCCGAGCAGATAAACAAGGCGATTGCACAACTTGACCATGTGATTCAGCAAAACGCAGCAGCCGCAGAGCAGATGGCCTCAACAAGTGAGGAACTGACCTCACAGGCCGGCCAATTACATGACGCTATCGCATACTTTAAAACAGGCCATATCACTACAGCAGATTCCGGCGGCGCAACAGTAAGAAAACATACGCCTCCATCCCACATTGCCTATGAAATGAAACCTGTTAAAAAGGCGCCTGCCCGAGCCATACAGTTGACTCATCATAACAATCATTCCGATAAGGCAAAGATAACGTTTGACTTTTCCAACGCAAGAAGTAAACATCTTGCATGGAAGAGCAGGCTTAGAGACTTTCTGGACGGTAAAGAAAGTCTTAGTGAAGCACAGGCTGTTTCACATAAAGACTGCGATCTTGGTAAGTGGTTATATTCCAAAGGAATTTCCACCTTCGGCGATATACCTGAGATGCTAAAACTTGAAAAAATTCACGAGGAGCTTCATTCATTAGTTAAGGATATAGTGCGAATGAAAAATTCCGGCGACACAGCCTCAGCTGAAGCACAATTTACACATATCGGGCCGATGAGTCAGGAGATTATTTCCCTGTTAACGGCCATTGAGAGAAAAGTTACTTAAATCCGGCAAGGGGAGAGTATAAGACTCTCCCCCTTTAATTTAATGAAACAGATAAAAATTGGAAATGTTGCTCTGGGCGGTGCTCCGGTTATAGTGGTGCCTCTTACGGACATAACCGTTAAGACCGTATCGGAGATAAAAACCGCCTCCGTTGTCGAGCTTAGAATCGATATGTTTTCAGATTTTTCCATGAATTGTGTAAGTGCCGTATTCAATGAAACAAAAATGAAATTTAACCTTCCTGTCATAGCCACATGCCGTGCGTTTGAGGAGGGTGGTGCTGTTGAAATCAATGACGGCAAACGAATTGACTTATTAACTGCGGCTGCGCAGTGTGCTGATGCCATAGACATAGAGCTGAACTCCCGTATTTTTGGTGATATTATGAAAATTGCCAAATCTAAGGAAATTCCACTGATAGCCTCTTTTCATGATTTCAAAAAAACGCCGCCACAGGATGAGCTTGAACATATTCTTGAAAAATCAAAACAAGCCGGCGCTGATATAACTAAAATAGCCCTCATGGCTAACACAATGGAAGATGTCGGGCTGCTTGCCGGCTTTACACTGAGGCACAGGGATGCCGCCATAGTGTGTATATCCATGGGTAGTGTGGGAATGGCGTCCCGTGTATTTTTCCCTCTGATAGGCAGCCTTTTTACGTTTGCCACGATAGAGACAACCACAGCGCCGGGACAGCTTAGCGTTGATGAGATGGCTAAGTTTTACGATTTCTGATTAAAATTCCAGACTACCTGAATAATTCCAATTCTAATTCAAAAGGTAAACGCAGGCGGCTGGGAACAAGTGACGCAGACGTACTGTTTTGTACGTTGAGGAGCTTGTGACGAAGTCAACGAAGTTAGACAAATGAATTAGAATTGGAATAATACCCCATAGCCCTTTGAATAACCGGCATTAACCCTGCCCTCTGTCGTAGAAAGCTTTCTGATTGATTCAGTGCCTGTATAATAATCCAAAATCTCAATCTTTCCGGCCTCCAGTATGACCACTCTGTATATGGCGGCTCCAAAGCCGTAGTGTACTCCGGCAAAACCCCTGCCGCCAAAGTAAATACATTGACAATTGCATTTGTCTCTTAACTCAAAAAGCCCGTGAGTTAACTCCCCCGGCTCTCTGTGGTTTTCAAGCTGTGGTGCAAAGTGACATGAGACCGACCTGTATTTGTCCCTGAGCTCCGGCACAGGGCTGTAGAGATAACTTCCCGGGTCAGTGAAATATTCCGCTCCCTCAACACTAAGCTCCACCGACAACTGGTCATTGTGTGCATGTGCCCCGTTATATCTGCCGTCAATCTTTCCACAGCGCACTGCCATGTATAAGCCCTGCGCTTTGAAAATATACAGGCCAAAGTCAGGATAACCGGCCGGGGTTAATCCATCCAAAACACCGGGCGCTTTAACCGGTATGGTTATTTTGTCCCTCTTGGCTGTATCAGAGTTATTAAACTCACTAATTAAATTTTGAAAATCATCAGCTTTGCCATACTCTTTTAGGGTTACATTTGAACAATAATCATCCGGAGGGATAACGACTCCGTTTGTGTAATTTCCTATTATATAGGCCTCTGTTGCATCCACTGGATTTGCAGGCTCAAAAAGCCCCTTAAAGGCTGAAACTACACCGCTGTAGTCAGGGCTGTCCTCATCGTGGTATGTTTCACCGCCCTCAAAACCCTCAAGGTTTTTATATGTTTTCGCCGCCTCATCCATACTCATTGTTTTAAATGAGGTGGTAAGCTTAAACAATCTGCCGCTGTCATTGTCTCCGATTTGCGGAATCTCCTTTCCACCGGGCTTTAGAATGTCAGTTATAAAGTTACCCATGTTCCGGAGCTTTGTAATGTATTGTGAAGAAAAGGGGCTCAACAGGCCGGTGGTGCCTAACGGATAGAGCCTTATTGGAGGCGGCAAAAGCCTGGGATATACTTTGTGGAGTTTATAATTATAATTTTTAAAGACATTAATACGCTCTGTTTTGCAAAGTCCGATAACAAGGGCTGTTGCATAAAGCACCAACTCAGTACACAGGCAGTGGTAAGCGGTGGAGCCCTCAAAGTGAGTGCCGTCATTGTTAAACTGAAAGTCGATCTCACTTATTAACTCAGATACGCCGAAGGCCAGCCAACAGTCAGTCTCCTCACAGGCAGGCAAGTAAGCGGCAACAAACAACAGACCGGTAATTTCAGCTAAATAGTGGTTACCTCTGAGGCTCTGAGACCATTGCAGATTGTTTATGATAAAACCTCCGTGGTCGTATATTAACCGGCCAAAGTGCTTATTGAAACCGTCTCCAAATAAAATTCCGGAAAGTGAGAACATATCATAAGCTAAGAGCATATTGGCCGCCCTGATTCCCACATCCATACCGCTGAGCCAGTGGACACCAAAGCGCGGGGGGTTGGCTGCTGCAAAGTCCAACACCTGATTTTGAAACTCTGCGGCCAAACGCTTCGGGCCCGGTTGTGCTGTATCGTTTTTGAAGCAGGCAAGTGCCAGCGGCGGCAGGTGCTGGAGCCGTGCCAGTTCCCACGGCACTTTTATATCCACCCCAGGCTTATTCAAAAAGGATTGTTTAGCGTAGCAGGTGCTTTCCTTCCATCTGTGGCCCGATTTAAAATCCAGCTGCCAGTCTATCGGGCTGTAGCCACCCCCGATAAGCATCCAGAGGTTCTTTGATCTGAAAAAGTTGGGAAGGGTTACACGATTTAATAACCACATGCCGTTTCCGTCCGCCTTTACTGCTTTACCGGAGTTATAGCGATAGCCGTGAAGCCCTTTACACTCTATGCCATGCTTAACCTCTATCCAGCCGGAGCCCAGAATATTAAATTTATGGTTTAAGGTAAGGTTTATCTGCTTATTATTAGTATATGGTCTATCGGGTTTTATAGTAATAAACCTTTGGGTGATTTCGATTTTTCCGCCTGTTGAAGCAGGCAGAAAAGTATCTCTTATTCTGAATAGTAAATAATTAAGCCGTCTTTTTAGCCGTCTCTTAAACTCCTCAAGCGGGCTCTGTAATATCAGCCGTAAATACCTTGCGATGTTTTTCATAAAAGATATAATGAATCCCTAAAATGAGACAATCAGTTAAGATATATTTGTTTGTCAGCATCTGTACATAATAAAAAATCCTTTCTATTACAAATGAATAAAACTTTCTAAGAAAACCTTAAAAACTATTTCTTTATTCCGGCTTTAATAATAAAATATACTCCACCGATACCGGAGATAACTGCAAATACCAATTGACCGGAATTTGTCATTACAGGTACGGTTGTTGCTGCTGCCGTCGTAGTGGTTGGCGCTAAGCCTGCAAAAGCATCTACAGCAGCCAACAAACAAAACATGAGAACTATTAATGATTTTAAACCTGTCTCTGAACTTAACATAACTTCCCCCTTTTATTGTTTCCGGTAATATCGTAATTTATCATAGCACAGTATAATTTACAACAAAGGAGATTATATTTTATATAGCTAAATTATCTTTTTTCGTAAGCTTGACTTTACCTTCCATAGTGCTTATACAATAAACAGATTTGAACATGCTGCACTGTATGTCTTTAAACCATGAAAAACAGTTATAAATAATGGTAAAAAATCAAAAAAAGCAGATAACCCTGTGGCGGTTTGTTGTACTCTATATAGTTCTGATGTTTGTCTTTTTCAATCTGGTACAATTAAACTACTTTGAGAACTACTTGGATATAAACGGAGTATATTCAAAGGCTATTGTTGTTCTACTCTCTAATGTTGTCAAACTATTTGGAATTCATACAACGTATTATCCGGTAGAGAGGGGAACTGTTATAAATCTTTCAAATATTTCACTAAACGTAAAGTTTGGCTGCAATGGGTTGGAAGCGACAATAATGTATGTATTTGCAATACTGTCATTTCCATCAACCTGGGTTTATAAAATTAAAGGAATTGCCGTTGGTTTTGTAGTAATTCAAATATTAAATATCTTCAGGCTATTGGGAATTATTTTTGTTGCTATCCGTTACAAGGAATACTTTGATTACTTCCATGTGTATTTTGCACAAAGTATCATGATTGCAGTATCACTTGCACTGTTTATTATCTATATCAGAAGATGTACTCTTTGTGGAGAAGAAAAATTCCTAACAAAACAATAAAGGCTGTAGTTATTTTTATTGTTGCCTATATGGTGTTTTTTATCATTTGGATCCAGGTTAAGAACTATTATGCTGTTGCTTTGATTTATGCGGCTTCACCATTGGCTTGTGTAACAAAAGATGCCTCTTTTGAAATCTTAATGCAAAGTGGTGATACTGTAAAAATTAAACTGATACTGAAGAAATTTAAAGAGGAGTGTAATCTAAGTATTTCTACCTCACGATACACCTACAACACGCCGTTAACTTTAGCAATAGCAACAGTGTTCATCCCGTGGATTTATAGAAGGAGACAGGCATTGCTCTATACATTAATTATACTACTGAGCGTTCATCTTTTATATCTGTACAGTTTAGAAACACTTGCCTTAACACGTGTGATTTATGATAAAAGCCTTCATGACGTAGGTGTTATAGAAATGAATGTGCACGTGGTTTTATATCATTTCACAGATTATCTGCTTCTGCGGTTTGAACCGTTTTTAATGGGGTTTGTTTTATATTTCAAGTTTGTGAGAAAAACCCATACAACTATAGGTCATCTATGACGAAAAGGATTGGTTCTTACGGCAAAAGAATACAGATACGGATAGTCCTCCTTCAGGTGGTTTAGGTAATTAAGCCATTGGGTGATTAAAATAGAATAAGCCCTTTGGATGTCGACATTTAAGTGCTCGTAATCTGAGTTTGTAAGTTTTGTAACATCCGGTCTAAGTGATAGTTCCTCGGTTAAATGAAAAACTGCCCAAAGTAGTTCTGTAAACGCTTCGTGTTCTAAGAGATTAGGGTTTTGAAGAAGACCCAGCATAAAGTTTCGTTTCCCTATAAGGAATTCTTTCAATCTGACAAGTCCATCGGTATGACAATCGATATGGCTTATGTATTTGCCTACTTTATTGAGGGATCTATTAAATTCATCTTGACCTGAGTTTGTGTCAAACATCAGTTCTTTCCTGATGCTTTCCACATTAGAATCAAAGCGTTCAAAATACTTTAATAAACTAACTCCAACCTCTGTAAAAAAAGATCCTATCACCATGTTCAGCTTCTGGAGCATATTGACTTTTTCTCTGTAAGCAAGCAACTTGTTTATCACAAGAGTTACTAAAAGCACCTGTATAGGAAGAAATGCGACATCCTGCATAAAATAAAATAATGTGTTTTTTGCATCATGAAAAATTAAAATCTGTATCAGATAAATCCCCAGAGAAAGCAAAATTAAGGAAATCTCCAAAACAAGCTGCCATTTCAGTTTATTTTTCATTGTTTAGATATAATGCTTGGGTCAATAAGTATTGATACCAAGTTGCATTCATTCGATTAACTTTGTTGGCTTTGTCGAAAGCTCCTTGACGTACGAGCATAGTACGCCTTTGTCGCTTTCTCCTTGCCGCCTCGTTACTCTTTTGACTGCTACTTGGTATGATTATTTACCTGCAATAGGCGTTCAAACCTGATCCATCACAGAGGGTTATATATTTCATATTTTTCAATCCTCTACGTGCTTAAAGAATTTTTTATTTACCCCGCACAGTGGGCATTTCCAGTCATCCGGTAAATCCTCAAATTTTGTTAAGGGTGGTATCTTCCCTTTCTTGTCACCCTTTTCCGGGTTGTATATATAGCCACACGTTGCCGCTTGACACTGCCACATAGTCCTCTACCTCCTGTTATCGAGCTTCTTGCTTTGATTTGAGGTATTATACTATTTGTTTGGTTAATTATGGAATAACTCTGGGGAGAGGTGAGAGAAAAATGTCAGTATAGCTCATTCCAAGCCCATAGAGAGCACTTACCTTATTATCGAGTGCATATCCCAGTCAGGTGCTGACACCATGAATCTGCATGTTATTCAAATATGTCATTAACGTTAACTACAAGCCCTTCAATGGCTTTAGATATAACAGTACCCTCAAATGCCGCTACTGAATATAATTTATACTTATCACCGTCAATGGTTAATATCTCTATCGTTTGCACCTCCGGCATAACAATCCAATACTCCGGCACCCTGTATTTCTCATAGATTGCCTTCTTAACCTGCGTGTCTCTTTCATAACTGCATGGTGATATTATTTCACAAACCATATCCGGCACGCCTCGTACCCAATCCTGCCCAATTTTTGAATTTTCCTTCTTTATAAATAATAAATCCGGTTGGAGCCTGTTAACCCCTTCCTCAAATATTACATCAAGTGGAGACAGATACACATCTCCCAAATTCGATAACTTGATATGCCGGCGTATAATGTCATGCAGTATGCCGACAATCCTCTGATGTCTCATAAAAGGACTAGGCCCCATGATTTCCTCTCCGTTGATGATTTCAGTTAAGTCAAAATCTCTCTCTATGGTTGCCGCAAGCATAGCCCAATATAGCACCAAAACAACCGTTTTGTCAAATAACTCTATATTCGTATCAATCGTAGGCCTTTATTGAAATTAACTAAACCTGATATGGAAGCTCATCAATATTTTTAAGCACCTTAGCCGGATTACCCATGACTACCGCACCGTCCGGCACTTCTTTTACTATAACGGAGCCTGCTCCGACAAGAGCTTTCAGCCCTATTACAACACCGGGAAGCACAGTTACATTTGCCCCTAAGACGGCTCCCTCTCTCACACATACCCTCTGCAGGGACTCTTTGGCCGACGGTGAGTTAGGGTACTTTGAGTTGGTTAACACCACATTAGGACCAATCCACACATTGTTTTCAAGCACAGAGTACTCAGGGATGAAGGCCTGCGAGTGAATTCGCACACCGCTTCCAATTGCTACGTGGTGCTCAACCACGGTAAGAGTGCCGATGCTGACATTGTGGCCAATCAGGTTAGACTCCCGGATGTTTGCCTTATTACCGGTGTGAAAGTTGTCGCCTATAGTGTTTCCGGCATAAATTACGGTATGAGAGCGAATAACGGCGTTATCCCCGATTATAGTCTCAAGCGGTTCACCGCTGTAGCCCTGAGGTATCACCCCTATTACGGCAAAGTCCTCAACCGTGCAGTTTTGCCCTAAAACCACGTTAGGATATATTATCGCTGTTTTACTAATCATTTTGTGATACCAAGACGGCACTTCTTTGGAGTAAATAATAAAAACACCTCTTTTTGGGTCTCAACGGACTCATACATTGCATGTATCAGCTCCACTGATTTACGTCCCTCGATGCCTCCGATAAGCCCCTGCTTGTCATGAGTGAGGCTATGCAGCACGTCTTTAAAAAACTCCGTGTGGTTCCATGCACTTTCCTTAGGCACTGTTGAATAATTTTCCCAGATATCGGCATCCATTTCCTCATCCGGCTCCTGAAATTCCCACGTTTTCAGTTCATTCATAAAAAATCCACCGACCACTACCGTGCCCCTCTGTCCCAGTACGCTCACTGAGCCCTCAAGGTCTTTCGGCCTTGTTGCCGTTGTTGCCTCTATTATACCAAGCGCACCGTTTTTAAACTTCAGGATGGCAACTCCTGTATCCTCGGCCTCAATATCCACAAGGGCTGTTGCGGTTTTTGCCATGACGCTCTCAACCGGCCCCATAAGCCAAATCAGCATATCAATGTGGTGGCTTGCCTGATTTGTAAGCACACCTCCGTCATAGGCCCAGCTGCCGCGCCACGATTTTGCCTTATAGTATGTATCGTCACGCCTCCAGCGCACACGTACAGAGGCCAGCACGAGTTTACCAAACCTGCCCTTATCCAGCGCTTGTTTGAGTTTTACAATGGGCGGGTTAAAGCGGTTTTGTTTGACTATAAATATTTTAATCCGTCTTCTGTCGCATTCCTCAAGTATTTTGTCAATCTGAAGGAGACTGAGGGCAAATGGTTTTTCAACAACAAAGTGGCGGTTAAATCTCATCAGCTCCAGAATGTTCTCTCCGTGGAGTCCTGAAGGGGTAAGTATGTTTAAAACGTGAGGGCCGGCCTCTGCTATCAGTTTTTCGACATCGGTGTATGCTCTAATGCCGTGTTTGACGGTAAAAGCCTCGGCGGCTTTGGGGTCAATATCATATGCGCCACAGAGGGAGGCGTTATCAAGCCGCCCTATGGCGGTAACATGTTTATCGGCTATTGCGCCGCAGCCTATCAGGGCAAATCTTATGTTTTTCTCTTTATCCACTGCTTTTATTTGTGATTATAACATTTCCCGCAATTTTGAATATAACAAAAGTTTTGACTGCAACCCGGTATTAACCGCTACCCGGCTGTTCTCAGGATTTCTGTTTTTTTCTGCCTATACCGTCAATTGCATGTAAAAAGGATAGGATAGGATTTCTGAAAATCATTCTCGGACCGGAAAAACGCATAACCGCTCTGATTTTTTCTCTCATATCGGGCTTATAGCAGTGTATGGTGCAGTCCTTGCAGTTGGGTTTGTCATCCTGAAATTTACATTTATCAAGGCGGGCTTGGGAATAATCGTGCAGGCTCAGGCAATCGGGACACAATGACTCTTTTGTGCCGTTGTGGTTTTTCCTGCAGTAGAGGGTTATCATTTTTTCCACTGTTTTTTTTTCAATTTTTATTCTCTGTATTTTAAACATCAGATCAGCTGCTCCCTTTTCGCTGTTTTATTTTGTTTCCATGTTATAGAGTAAGATGTTATTATTTTAAATAATATGATAAAAATCAGCAAGTCAGGATTAACGCAGCATTGAAGTTGTTTATAATCATTTTTGTGGTGGTTTATGGCTCCATGCACATCTATGTTTACAGCCGGATAACTGCTGCGCTAACCATGCCGCTCTTTCTGAGACTTTTCATAGTTTTTTTTATGGTATTAATGGTGGCCGGCCCAATAGTCATAAGAGTCTTAGAAAAGTATGGCTATACAAATGCTGCGGCATTAAGTGCGTACACCGGTTATACGTGGATGGGACTGATAGTTATTTTTATTCCTGTTTCGGTGCTTTTGCAAATCACAAAAACAATATGCAGCTCAGGTTTTATTTCAAAATTTTCAGCCATGAATTTTACAGAACGGACGTTTTTTTTTATTTCTCTAATCATTACACTTTCAGCCTATGTCTATGCCTTCATAGATGCCCGTATGATAAGAACAGAGCGGGTTACAATAAAAACTCCAAAGCTTCCCAAAGGAGCTGTAAAAATAAAAATTGCCCAGATATCAGATGTTCACACAGGTCTTCTTGTCCGTGAAAGCAGGCTAAAACCAATAACCTTAATCCTTAAAAGAGAAAATCCCGATATAATAGTATCAACAGGAGATTTGGTTGACGGACAGCTGGATCATCTGGATGGCCTGTCAGAGCTTTTTAAGGCGCTTAAACCGCCCTCCGGCAAATTTGCAGTAATTGGAAATCATGAACTGTATGCAGGGCTTGATGAAGCACTGGAGTTTACTGAAAAATCCGGTTTTAGAGTATTGAGAAATGAGGCGGTAACTTCCGGTTTTATTAGTATTGCCGGAGTAGATGACAACGAAATAAGCAGATTTAATATCTCTTTAACAAAATCGGAAACAGAGCTGCTTTTGTCACTGCCTAAGGCTAAATACAATATTTTACTTAAACACAAGCCTTTAATAAATCAGGCGGCAACCGGTCTGTTCGATCTTCAGCTCTCGGGACACACTCATAAGGGACAGATTTTTCCATATAACATTTTTCCACAATTGATATTTAAAATCAACACCGGTTTCAGTGAGCTTCATAACGGCTCATCCATATATGTAAATCGCGGGGCAGGCACCTGGGGGCCTCCCATACGGCTTTTAGCCCCGCCTGAGGTCACTATTATTGAGATTGAGCCGCTTTGATTGTTATACCCAGCTGCCATTCAATCGTCTAATTCCACTTCTAATTGGGGGTGATTATTCAAATACATCAGAAATGTTAACTGAAAGCCCTTCTATGACTTTAGATGTAACAATGCCCTCAAGTGCTGCAAAGGAATGTAGTTTATACTTATCACCTGCGATGGTTAATATCTCAATGGTTTGTGGCTCAGGCATAACTATCCAGTACTCCGGCACCTTGTATTTCTCATATATAGCCTTCTTAACTGCTGTATCCATCTCATAACTGCCTGAAGATATTACCTCACAGACCATATCCGGTACACCTCGAACCCAGTCCTGTCCAATATGTGAATTTTCTTTCTTTATAAAGAGGATATCGGGTTGGAGCCTGTTTACTCCTTCCTCAAATATTACGTCAAGGGGAGCTATATATAATCTGCCGAGGTTTTTCTTTTTAACGTAATTATGTATGATATCTGTTAAATTAAGAACAATATATTGATGTCTCATAAAAGGACTAGGCCCCATGATTTCCTCTCCGTTAATAATTTCCGTTAATTCTAAATCTCTTTCAATGGTCCCTGCAGTCATGGTGTATTATTGCGCCAAAGTCATGGTTTTGTCAATATTCGAAATCCGGCATAGAGGTAAGAAAAACGAGTAACGATGTTGAAATTAAAGGAGATAATAGGATAATTGGGATCCCTGCTTATTATCCCTCTCTTATAGCGGCGTATGGGTCGATTCTTGATGCGCTGATGGCCGGGGTTATAACGGCAAATAGGGTGGTTGCAATATTTACGGTAAAAGTCAGCGCTAAAACAGAAATTATCGAGGCAAGTGAGGGCCGGATGTAGAGCAGGTCGAGGCTGCTCATTATCGTATTTTTTACCGCAAAAAATATAGCGTTACCAAAGATGATACCTAAAAACCAGCCGATTGAAGAGATTAACAGCGATTCAATGATTATTCCGTAGAAAACCCCGGAGCGTTTTGCTCCCAGCGCTCGAATCATGCCGATTTCCCGCCGTCTCTCATTTACAATTAATGAAAAAGCTGTAAATAATATCGCAGCACTAAACAGTATAACCGTTATTGCCGGAATAATAAGCGGCTTGGCTTTGGACATCAGGAGTTTTTTCTCCTCTTTAGATGTTACGTTTAGGTCTATTACCGATACGCCTTTGACCGTTTCATATATATTGTGTGTCAGCGCTTTAACCGACATTCCCTTGTCAGCTTTTATGAAAACGGCTGAGAACGTATCGGGGTTCAACAGAGAGAGGTCGGGGGTGTCGTTTTGATTAGTATCCATAAAATCCATACCGGGCAGCGGCTTTTTGGGAACCTTTGGGGCAGGCATTTTTTTGTATTCCGTTATAAACTCCTTAGCCTCATTGACGGCAATAAAAACGGCATAATCGAGATAACCGACTGTTGTGGGAGTCAGGGCTGCGGTAATTTTTCGCTTCTTGCCAAATAATTTAATCTCCTGTCCGGGATAATACTTCACTTTATAACCAACGCTCAGTCCGGCTGCCTGCCCGATTGAGTACTCAATCCATGGCCCCACTATGAAATCATGTTCAGGGTCAATGGCCACTATCAGCACTTTCTCAATTTCAGATTCAATCTCGTAAGAAAAAGGCTGCAGGTATAACTGCGGGGATACCTCGCCTATGCCCTGCACCTTAAGGAGTTTCTCATACACGCCCTCATCAAAATAAAACAGCGAGGGCTCTCCCCTTGTGATAAGATTAAAGGCCTCGGTTTCTTTCCCCTGAGGCACAACCACAACATCAGCCTTTAGCCTGGAAGCGGACAGTGTGAGAGTTTTTTTAACCGTCTCAAACACAGAAAATGATACCAGCGTCACTATCGTAACCACTGAGACAGCAGCAATGAGAGCGCTGCTGCGAAATCCGCACATTTTAAGATTAGCCTGTGCATAGAGAAAGATACTGATTTTTGGGGACAGTTTTTTTTGTTTTTTTAATAAAGCACAGAGTGAAGTTAAAAGCATAACGGCGGCAATGGTTAAGATCATATACTTAATACCGGAATGTGCCCTTATGGATACGGTATTGGCTGCCACTAAAATTTCCTTTTCAGACAAGTAGTAGCTTACAGGGTTTAGGGTAAGAGCATGGATTAGTGCAGCGGCGGAGATTAAAATTGAAATAAAGTGAATTTTTTTGTATTTAAATGATAAAATAGCGGCAGCCATAGCGCCGATACCAAGATATAACTCAGGGTGATAGTGGATAAAGCAGATATTTAGGACATTAGCTTTGGCGGTACTTACAAAGTTTCTAAGTGGAAGCAGAAAGTGTGGATATATGGCAAGCATAAAGCCGGAAAGAAAAAATATGGCGGAGGCTAAAAGTTTGTTCATATACATTCCTTAAAAATTTATTTTTATTGCTTGTTATTTATTATTATAGCAAAATAATAAATAGCTATGTATTTTTAAACGTTCATTTGTTAGAATACTGTGATTTTGTGCAAACTATGGCCACAATGGAGGTTATGCGGTGTCAGTCCTGATAGTGAAAAACATAGCTAACGAGGGCCCCGGCACTATTGTGGATTACCTTAACAGTAATTCCATCGCCTATAAAATAGTTTATCTGAAACAAGAGAAAATTCCAGAGACGGAGGGGTTTGATTCCCTTGTAATACTTGGGGGCCCTATGAGTGTTAACGACACGGAGAAGTACCCTTTTTTAAAACTGGAAGAGGCACTGGTAAGGGAGTTCATAGATAAAGGGAAAAGGGTTCTGGGGATTTGCCTGGGCGCTCAGATGATAGCCGGAGTTTTAAGGCAGAGGGTCTATAGGGGGCCGGCTCCAGAAATAGGCTGGTATAACATTAAAGCAACAGCCGCAGGTATTGACGACAGCGCTTTTTCAAAACTCATAGTGCCGGAGACATCAACACTAAAAGTATTCCACTGGCACGGTGAAACTTTTGATATTCCCGAGGGAGGGCTGAGACTTGCTTCCTCGGAGCTCTACCCTAACCAGGCGTTTAAGTACAAAAACACAGTGTATGCTTTTCAGTTTCACATGGAAGTCAACAAGCAAATGGTTATGGAGTGGATGAGCACAGAGAACGTTGACCTCGGGGAGTTAAGGAAACAAACCGATGAGATTTTTGATTCGTATTTAAAGCGTGCTATGGATTTTTATGGTGAATTTTTTGGAACATAACATAAATACCCGGGAAAGGAGGGTTTTACTTGAAAAAAATAGACGCAATAATTAAACCCTTTAAACTTGATGATGTCAAGGATGCCTTGCATGTTTTGGGTGTGGCGGGCATGACGGTGACGGAGGTTAAAGGTTTTGGAAGACAGAAGGGGCATACGGAGGTTTACAGGGGTACGGAGTATGTTATAGATTTTATCCCCAAGGTGAAAATCGAGGTGGTAGTGCCGGATGATTTGGTTGAGAAGGTGATTGAGGCCATAGAGAAGGCTGCTAAAACCGGTAAAATCGGCGACGGCAAAATTTTCATCTACAGTGTTGAAGATGCTGTAAGAATAAGGACAGGAGAGAGAGGAGACATAGCTCTCTAAGAAAAAACTTAAGAAATGGAGGTTTAGAAAACAAATGACGCCAAAAGAGGTACTTGAGCTAGCCAAGAGAAGAAATGTTGTAATGGTGAATTTACTGTTTGTTGATTTTCCCGGAGTGTGGCAGAACCTATCAGTGCCGATAGGTCAATTGAAGGAGGAGTCCTTTGAGGAGGGCTTTGGTTTTGACGGATCATCCATAAGGGGTTGGCAGGCCATCAATGCTTCCGATATGTTGTTACTTCCTGACCCGACATCGGCTTTTATTGATCCTTTCAGGCTGCACACCACGTTAAACCTTATATGCAATATTCTGGATCCGATAACAAAGGAATCCTACAGCCGTGACCCTCGCTACATTGCAATGAAGGCGGTAAACTATCTGAAGTCAACAGGGATTGCCGATACTGCATATTTCGGCCCTGAGGCGGAGTTTTTCATTTTTGATGATGTGCGCTTTGACCAGAAAGCTCACGAGGGTTACTACCATATAGATTCCATCGAAGGGATATGGAACTCAGGGCGTGACGAAAAACCAAATCTTGCTTACAAACCCCGTTTTAAAGAGGGATACTTTCCGGTATCACCAACAGATGTATTTGAGGACCTTCGCTCTGAGATGTGTATGGTGCTTCAGGCGTGCGGCATAGAGATAGAGGCACAGCACCATGAGGTGGCAACAGCGGGACAGGGTGAAATAGACATGAAGTTTTCCCCGCTTGTAAAGATGGCGGACTTTGTGATGATGTTTAAGTATGTAATTAAAAACGTAGCTTTTAAAAACGGCAGGACAGTGACCTTTATGCCTAAACCGCTCTTTGGTGACAACGGCTCCGGTATGCACACTCATCAGAGTCTGTGGAAAGACGGTAAAGCTTTGTTTGCAGGGGACGGCTATGCGGGTCTCAGTGAGATGGCCCTGCACTACATTGGCGGAATTCTTAAGCACTCAAGGGCACTGGCCGCTATAACCAACCCTACAACCAACTCCTATAAGAGACTGGTGCCGGGGTTTGAAGCACCGGTAAATCTGGCCTATTCGGCAAGAAACCGCTCGGCCTCAATCCGAATCCCCATGTACTCCCAGAGCCCAAAGGCTAAAAGATGTGAGGTCAGATATCCTGATCCATCCTGTAACCCGTACCTTGCCTTTGCCGCCATGTTGATGGCAGGCCTTGATGGTGTGCAAAACAGAATAGACCCGGGTGAGGCTCTTGATAAGGACCTGTATGATCTTGAGCCGGAGGAGCTGGCCTCAGTGCCCCAGATGCCGGGTAGCCTTGATGAGGCTTTGAATAATCTTGAGGCCGGCCATGACTTTCTGTTAAAGGGAGACGTCTTTACCGAGGATTCCCTTAAAACGTGGATATCATATAAGAGAACCAACGAGGTGGACGCAATGAGACTGCGCCCTCACCCATACGAGTTTTTCCTCTACTATGATATTTAAGATATAATTTGTGGTAATAATAGGTGTAGTAGGCGGTAGAGAGACAGAGGATTTGCACCTTGAGGCTGCCCATAATGTAGGGAAACTGATAGCGGAAAAGAGTGGTTTACCGGCATAAGGGAGGCGGCCTCAAGAGGTGCTAATACCAAGTTGCATTCATTCGATTAACTTTGTTGGCTTCGTCGAAAGCTCCTTGACGTCTCCCCAAAGGGGAATCCCCTGTAAGGGGAGGTGTCGCTTTCTCCTTGCCGCCTCGTTACTCTTTTGACTGCTACTTGGTATAAATCGGCGGGAGGATTCACCATCGGGATACTCCTACATGGAGAGAGATTCGTAGGAGGTGTGCAGGGAAGCGATGGAAGACTATAAGTTAAGAGTTTTTTGCACGGTAGCGGAGCTGAAGAGTTTTTCAAAAGCCTCTGAGATAATCCATCTGACTCAACCGGCGGTAAGCGCCCAGATACAGGTCATTGAGGAGTATTACGGCACAAAACTCTTTGACCGGACAACAAACAGCATAGCGCTGACCCCTGCCGGTGAGATTCTCTACAGGTATGCCAAAGACATTTTATCCCTGTACGGGGACGCAGAAAAGAAGATATGTAAGATTACAGGGCTGACAAAGGGCAGCATTCGGGTAGGGGCAAGCCTGACAATAGGAAATTACCTCATTCCGCAGATTATTGCCGACTTTATGAAAATCAACCCGAGGGCACGGGTTAATCTTAAAATCGGAAACACCAAAAAAATAGTGGATATGATAAACACCTCAAGCGTGGATATCGGCTTTGTTGAGTCGGATATGAAGGGGCAGAAATTTATTGTTGAAATTAAAGGAGATAATAGGATAATTGGGATCCCTGCTTATTATCCCTCTCTTATAGCGGCGTATGGGTCGA